>JADHUZ010000064.1 GCA_016784265.1 Fidelibacterota bacterium | reverse complement strand
GTTACATTCAAGCAACAAGTGAAATCAAATCTGATACTGGTGAAGGTTCTCAAGATCTTGGAATGGAAGTGGACTTCCGCTTGAAACATAACATCCAAAAGAATTTGTTTTTGATGCTTCGCGGTGGATATTTTATTCCCGGCGATGCGGCGGGTTATTTGATCAATGGTCATAAAAACACATTAGATCCTGCTTATGAACTTAAAGGAATGGTTGTTTACAAATTCTAAATTTTTGAATTCTTTTTGGGGCGGTATTTTGTCCGCCCCAATTTTCAAAAAGGAGAGGTATTATGAAATATAAAATTAATATGATTTTAAGTGTAATCGTGTTGACAATCGCTTTGGCTTTGTCGTGTAGTTCACTTTGTAAAAATGCACAAGTGGTAGAGAAATCAGTAGCAGAATTTGCTGGACATGCCGAAGTGGATTTTTCTGTTTCTTGTATGGAATGTCATTCTGAATCAACACCCGATATTTATGAAGATTGGGCGAATAGCGGACATGGGAAAATGAATTACGGCTGTTATATGTGCCATGGAGATGGAATGGAAAATTTTTCCGTGCAACCAGAAACAGATATGTGCATCAATTGCCATTCATCTGCCAGCGGGCATCTTATGCGAATGGAGAATCAGGGTTGTTTTGATTGTCATGACGGACACACACTAAATCCATAAATCAGGAGGGACAAATGAGTAAAAAATATACACGGAGAGAATTTATCAAAACATCTGCGGCGGCATCTGCGGCGGCAGGAATTGGTGTTTCGCTCTTTCCAGGAATGACTTTCGCGAATCAAAGCGGAGGCACAAATTGGCATAAATCCGTTTGTCGTTATTGCGGCGTTGGTTGCGGTGTAATGATTGGTGAAAAAGCCGGTAAAATCATCAGCATAAAAGGCGATGAGTTGAATACGGTGAATAACGGACATCTGTGTGTGAAAGCATTTTATCTGCACAAAGCCGTCAATTCCAAAACTCGCCTGCATCATCCAATGATTCGCAAAAACGGGAAATTGGTAAAATCATCTTGGGAAGAAGCCTTAGATTTGGTTGCAACGAAATTCAACGAAATCCGCAAAGCAAATGGCGGAAACGCATTGGCTTTTTATGGTTCTGGACAAGGCGAAACCGAAGAAACTTATATGGCGAACAAACTTTTCAAAGGTTGCATTGGAACCAATAATGTAGAAGGAAATCCACGACTTTGTATGGCAAGTGCTGTTGGTGGATATTTGAGTAGTTTAGGTGCGGATGAGCCTGTGGGACTTTATGAAGATATCGAAAAAGCGGAATTGTTTTTCTTGGCGGGTTCAAACACTGCTGAAGCGCATCCGATTATTTTTGAACGGATTATGCGCCATAAAACACGAAATCCAAATGTGAAAATCGTTATTTTGGATCCTCGGAAAACGCCAACGGATCAAGTGGCTGATTTGCACTTGTTCCCGAAGCCGGGTTATGATTTGGCAATTTTCAACGCGATGGCAAAAGTTCTGATTGACGAAGGTTATGCTGATGATGATTTTATTGCAAAACATTTGGTAATGAAAAACGGTGATGGTGTGCAAGATTTTGAAACTTACAAAAAGTTCTTGAATGATTACACACCAGAAATTGCTGAAAAAATCAGCGGTGTGCCAGCGCAAGATATTATCAAAGCGGCACGAATGTTTGGCAAAGCAAAAACAGCAATGACGCTTTGGACAATGGGATTGAATCAACGAAAACGTGGTGTTTGGGCAAATAATCTGGTTCATAATTTGCATTTGATTACAGGTAAAATTGGTGTGCCGGGGAGTGATTCATTTTCGCTGACTGGACAGCCAAATGCTTGTGGTGGCGTTCGCGAAGGCGGTGGTTTGTGCCATTTGCTTCCCGGACATCACTTGGTTGTCAAAGAAGCGCATCGTGCAAAAGTTGCAAAAGTTTGGGGCGTTCCGGCAAGCAATATCCAGCCGAAACCAGGAAAACACACGATTGCAATGTTTTCTGCGCTAAATGAAGGCGAAATCAAGGGAATGTACATTATGTGTACAAATCCTGCACAATCGCTTCCAAATGCGAAAAAATATTGGAAGGGCCTGAAAGAGCAATTTGTCGTTGTTGCGGAATCATTTTATCCAACAATGACAACTGAATATGCCGATGTTGTGCTTCCAGCCGCATTTTGGACGGAAAAAGAAGGTGTTTATGGTTGCACAGAGCGTCGTTCTCAATATATGCCGCTGGTTGTGGCTCCGCAGGGTCAAGCGAAATGGGATGCTTTTATTCTGCGTGATTTGGGCAAGAAAATGGGATTTGAGAAAGAATTTGCCAAATACGAAACTGCCGAAATTATGTGGGATGAGTATCGCGGTTTGACAAAAGGCAAAGATATGAATCTGATGGGTGCATCGTATGACCGATTGAAAAAAGTTCGCGGTTTGACTTGGCCTGTTCCGACAGAAGACCATCCAGGAACTTACAAACGATTCATGGCGGGCGACCCAATCTACGATTCGAAATTTGCCGAATTGGCGAAAAAAGAAGGTCGTCGCATGTATTTTTATGGTCCAAAAGCAAAAGACGGAAAAGCAACTGTTTGGATGCGTCCTCATGACGATCCAGCAGAGCCGACGGATTCGGAATATCCATTGGCTTTGACGACAGGACGCGTTTTGGAACATTGGCACACGATGACAATGACTGGAACAGCACCCGAGTTGAACAGAGCAGTTCCAAATGCGTATGTTGAAATCAATCCGATTGATGCTCGAAATATGAGTATCAAAAATAAGGAGCAAGTTGTTATTGAGACTCGTCGTGGTTCGATGCAATTTGAAGCGCGCGTGATTGATCGTCCTGTGCAGGGAACCATTTTTGTTCCATGGCACTGGGAAAACAAGCCAATCAATGTGTTATGTATTGATGCCTTTGATCCAGGTTCAAAAGAGCCAGAATACAAAGTCGCCGCAGCACGTATTCGCAAAGCATAGTTAGTAAGATAAAAGGATAAAAGGCGGGGGCGGTGCTTTCTTCTCCATATCGTTCCTGCCTTACTGTTTTATGAACAATTCAATTTCTCGTCGAGAGTTTTTTAGTTCGTTTGTTGCAAATGCACGCGGAAGTTTTGCAAGCGAAAAGACGGAAAAACAAACCACGCAAAATGTCGTTTTTCCACCGGGGGCACAGAATTATCTGGAAAATTGTAATCAATGCAACGATTGTATTTCCGTTTGCCCACACGAGGCAATTCGGGTTTTTCACGGTGATGATGAACAATTTGCGGGCTATCCCGTTATTGAGCCAAGGACGCAAGCCTGTTATTTTTGCGAGGATTTTCCGTGCATTGAATCTTGCGACACTGGCGCGCTTGTGAAAACAAAAAATATAAAACTTGGATTGGCAGAAATAATCGAAAATAATTGCCTGCCATACAACGGTCATATCTGCAGAAGTTGCGTTAACAATTGTCCATTTCCTGAGCAAGCGATTTATTGCGACGCGGAAGGAAAGCCAGTTGTGAATGAAAATATTTGCAACGGGTGTGGCGTTTGTGTGCAAGTTTGTCCAAGTGATAAAATTGGAATCAGAATAAAATTTATGGAGGAAAAAATATGCCTATCGCAGGTGTCTTAATTTTAACAAATATCGAAGAAGCACAAGAGGTGCTGGTCAATTTGAATACGGTTGAAAATGTTACAACTTACGGAATTCACAAGCAAAATTACATAATCGCCGTTTTGGAAGGCGACACACCAAAATCATTGGAAATTTTGAGCCAATCAATAACGAACGGAATTTCGGGAGTGATTGGCGTTTATCCGACTTATGTCAATTATGAAGATGACGAAGCCGAAGGATAAAGTCGTACATTGTTTTGGGGCGGTGGCAAACATTTAACTATGTTTGATAATTGGCTCAAAACATTAGCAAACTGGAGAAATCCACTTCGCCCACCTGGTGCGATTTCAGAGAAAGAATTTTTGCAAACTTGCATTCATTGCATGAAATGTGCCGAAATCTGTTCTTATGGTTCGATTCAAATAGCCCATGGAAAAGCAGGATTGAAAATGGGAACACCATTTATTTTTCCACGAGAAGTTCCGTGCTATCTTTGTATGGAATGTCCGCCAGTTTGTCCATCGGGCGCATTGCAACCCGCAGTTAAGAAAAGCGATGTGAAAATGGGGCTTGCAGTCATTGACCGATTAAAATGCTTTCCATATAATGGCATAATCTGCCGCTCCTGCTATGAAAGATGCCCCATTTATACCGAAGCAATTACATTAGAAAATGAATTATATCCCGTTGTTCATGACGATAAATGTGTTGGGTGTGGAATTTGCGAAAATGTATGTCCAACCGAGCCATCTGCTATCACAATTCAGAGTTCGCACGAGGTGATTTGATGAACAATTTGGAAAAATGGTTTCATTCTAACTTAGGTGTTTTGCGAAGAATTTCTCAAATTGGTGCATTGGTTTTGGTTGTTTTAATCCCCATCTTGAACAAAAATGAGATTTATATTTTGCTGGGGAATTTTTACAGTTTAAGCATTGGCAATTTGGAAATAGCAGACCCTGCGATTGTAGCGCAAACGATTCTGCTGACCAAAAAAGTCTTTCTGCCGTTACTTTTAGCGGGGCTTATTCCAATTGTTATCACACTATTTTTGGGGAAAGTATTTTGCAGTTGGGCCTGTCCATATTTTTTGATATCCGAAATGGGTGCAAAACTTCGTAGCATCTTCAAAACGCCACAACCATCTTTGAAAAATCCCAAGCCACAATATTATTGGTTTATTTTTGCTGGAGTTATGCTATTCGCTATTATTTCAGGAGTTCCAATTATCACATATTTTTCGTTTCCCGGATTGATTTCGAGTAATATTGCCAATTTGGTTTTGTGTGGAATCGTGGGCGTTGAATTGTTTTTTATTTTTGTGATATTATTGAGTGAAATGGTTTTTGATTCTCGGTTTTGGTGCAAATATTTTTGTCCCGTTGGTGCGGTTTTATCTTTGTTTCTGAGCAAAAACACACTTAAAATCAAATTAAATTCGGTAGCGTGTGGCAATTGCGAAAAGTTATCCGAAAGTCCGTGTATCAATGCTTGCGTGTTGAATTTGAATCCAAAAAAAGAAAATTTATATCCATACTGCAATCATTGTTTTGCTTGTGTGGATTCTTGCCAAAACTATGGAAACGCGTTAACGATAACATTTCAAAATAAGGAGAAATAATATTTTCACAACGAAAAAGAAGGGGTCATTACGATGACAATTGATAACAAAGAGAAATTGAGTAGAAAGGAGTTTTTCAAGAAGTTTAGCTTTCTGGGGCTTGGAATCCTGGCGGTTGGTATATTTTTGAAAAACATTTTTTTGTTCATTTCTCCAGAAAAAAAGGAGAAAACATATCACAAATATCTTGTCGGCAAAAAGAGCGAAATTCAATCTGGCAATGCGAAGGAAATAGCCATTCAAGGCAAGCCTGTATTTGTGATTAATTTAGATGGGAAATTCAAGGTTTTTTCGGGAGTTTGCACACATTTGGGTTGCATAATTAAATGGGAAGAGAACAAGAATCGTTTTTTCTGTCCGTGTCACCAAGGTGTGTTTGATCCATCGGGGAAAGTGGTTTCTGGACCACCACCAACGCCATTGACGGAATTTGATGTTTTGGAAGAAGGCAACCTTGTTTATATCCAAGTAGAAGATAAAAAGAAAGGATCGTGGACATGAAAAAATCTTGGATAAGCGAGCGGATTCCTGTTGAAAGTGGAAAAATAAAAGAAGCGTTGTTTGGTGAGAAAATTCCAAACCATATGAAAAATTGGTTGCTTGCGATGGGCACGACGCCATTTATTTTGTTTCCACTACAAATTATTACAGGAATGTTACTGGCGTTTTATTTTGTGCCATCGACAGAGATGGCTTTCGAGAGCGTTCGGCACATCACCGAAGATATTCGTTACGGTTTTTGGATGCGTGGCGTGCATCATTGGGGGGCAAATTTGATGGTTATTTCGTTATTTTTGCATATGATGCGGGTATTTTTCACGCATTCATATAGAAAACCGCGTGAACTAAATTGGATTATCGGATTTGTTTTGCTGTTTCTGACACTGACGATTTCATTCACAGGTTATTCTCTGACTTACAATCAAGTTTCATTTTGGGCGGCAACAGTTGGAACTAATCTCGTGAAAGAAATGCCACTGATTGGTGGTTTTTTATTGGAAATGCTTCGGGGCGGTGAAGGCGTTACAGCCAATACGCTGACTCGTTTTTATACGCTTCATGTTTGGGTTTTGCCAATTGTCATCACCTTGATTATTGGTGTGCATATTTTGATGATGCGAATGCACGGAATTTCTGAACCAGAAGGATTTAAGAAAGGTCATTACGATTTTTATCCCGGGCATTTTTACAAAATAATTGTCGTATCGTTATTTTTGATTTCGGTATTAAGTCTGTTTTCTGTGGTTTTGCCACCCGGATTGGGGGAGCCTGCAAACCCAGCGATTACACCGCTTCACATCAAACCGGAATGGTATTTTTTTCCGGTATTTTTGCTGTTGCGTTTGGTGCCGTTAAAACTCGGAATGGCAATCACAGGTTTATCCGTCATTTTGATGATATTCTGGCCGTTTGTTGAGCCGATGTTTTCCAAAAAGATTAAAACACGAACGACCATTGCAAACACAATCGGAATGATTGCAATTGTGATTATGATTGCATTCACAATTTTAGAAACTTTTTCAATTATTTAACAAAGGAGAAAAAACAATGGAAAATGTTAAAACACCACAATGGATAATCGGATTTTTTAGTGTCATCATGATAGTTTCTTTGATGATAGTCGCCGGTTACGAAGTGAACAAAACGAAAAACGGTGCGCATGAAATTGATGTGGATAAAACTTCTGCACAATGTATCACATGCCACGAAAAAGAAAATGTTGCCGTGAAACAAATTCACGCTTGGGAAGAGAGCAAACACGCTTTAATGGGAATCGGCTGTAACGAATGTCACAAGGCAAACAAAGGTGAATTCGATGCGTTTTATTGCGAAAATAGCGATATGTTGGTTGCACGACATCCCACACCGAAAGATTGTTCGGAATGCCACGAAAAAGAAGTCGCTGAGTTTGCTAATAGCAAACACGCACATCAATTTTGGTTATTTGCAAATGCAGACAGAGCAACATTTGAAATGCCGATTG
>JADHUZ010000063.1 GCA_016784265.1 Fidelibacterota bacterium | reverse complement strand
AGTGTTGAAGGAGTTCCCGCAACAGCGTATCCCGATGCCGTTTCAAGTATTACATTATTGTGAATCGGAATCCACTTTTCGTATTTTTGAGCAAGTCGTATTTTCACGGTGTCAGGTGTAATGACTTCGAGCAGGTGGATATTTTTCCCGCCAATGGCTACAAATTGTTGTGGTTTTTCGCGAAAATATTCTGCCAATGGAAAATTGTACCATCGCTTAATTTGGTCTAAATCAATAATCAGTTTTCTGCTGTCGGAATTGAACCATTTGTGATATATGGCTTCGAAAAGCAATTCTCGCCCTGTTCCAGATATTCTCACTTGTGCAGATTTTGGAAAATCTTTTGTGAACGCTTTTGTCGAATTTAAATTAACCGCTACTATCGGCATCGTAATTACAGTCGTAGTATGTTTATCCAATTTCACAATCAACACCAGCAAAAACGCCAGTAAGATTGAACCTATTTTTATTCCAATTGTTGATTTCATATTTTAATCATCAAAATCATCGAAACGGGGAACGTTGAAATATCCCCCGTTTCGGACTCATGTTGGTTATTTCTCTTTCGTTTCATCAGTTTCAGATATTTCCTGATTCTTGTCAGCGCCTTCTTCAACTTCTGCATCTTGAATCGCTTTCATAATATTTTCAGGAATATCGAGTGTCTCAGGCGAAAGATCTTCATTTAATTTCGCCATAGCAATCTCTTCTTCGACTTTTTCTTTATCTTGCTTGGCGTCCACCAAATCGGCATTTTGCAACTTAATCAGTTGTTTTTCTGCATTAAATTCAACAACTGTCAGTGAAATTTGCATTCCTTCGGTAAATTCCTGCAAACTTTTTCTTTTCCGCTGTTTGCCAATAAGAGGAACGATTCCATTAATTTCTCCCGGCAATTCAACAATCAAAGACTTATCCAGCACTTTGACAACAGTGCCATCCACCGAAGTCCCCGTTCCGAATTTCTTGTCCAATTCCGGCCATGGGTTATCTTCAATCTGTTTAATTCCAAGAGAAATTTTTCTTTGTTCGGGAGATAAACTGAGTATTTTCACTTCAATCTCATCGCCTTTTTTAGCAAATTCTCTCGGATGTCTGATTTTTTTCGTCCAAGAAATATCGCTAACATGAACTAATCCTTCAATATCCTCTTCCAATTCACAAAACAATCCGTATTGAGTGATTCCACGAACCGTCGCCGGATGAATTGTTTCCACCGCATATTTTTCGACGACCTTGTCCCATGGATCTTGAGTTAGTTGCTTTATTCCTAATGATATTTTCCGTGCTTCGGAATCAACCCCAAGAACGACTGCTTTGACCTCATCTCCAAGATTTAGCACTTCATTCGGATGCTTAATATGTTGCGTCCAACTGAGTTCTGAGATGTGCACAAGACCCTCCACACCCGATTCTAATTCAATAAATGCACCATAATTGGTCAAACTAACCACTTTCCCTTTTATGGTTTCTCCTTCTTTGTAGCGGTTACCTATGTTTTCCCAAGGATGTTCGGTAAGTTGCTTCATGCCGAGAGAAACGCGTGCTCGTTCCGGATCAAAATCAATAACTTTTACTTGAATTATATCATCTATTTTGACGAGTTCTCTCGGATGGCCCACTCTTCCCCAACTCATGTCTGTAATGTGTAATAATCCGTCAATCCCACCAAGATCTACAAAAACTCCAAAATCTGTCACGTTTTTCACATGCCCTTCCAGCACCATTCCAATTTTGATCTGTTCAATCAGTTCATCACGTTTTCCTTTTAATTCTTCCTCTAAAAGTACTTTGTGAGAAAGAACAATGTTTTTGCGACTTTGATCGATTTTAACGATTTTAAAATCCATGGTTTCACCCAAAAAATCGTCAAAATCTGTAACTGGTCGAATGTCAATCTGCGATCCTGGAAGAAAACAGCTGATATTTTTTATTTCTACCTCAAATCCACCTTTGATGCGCCGCTGAATCAGTCCTTCGATAATTTCTTCTTCATCAGCAACTTTAATTAAATACTTCCAAGCATGAAAATAATTCGCTTCTCTTTTTGAAAGCACAGGTTTACCGCGCCTGTCTTCCAATTCCTTCAAAAATATTTCTATTTCATCACCTGGTGCCGGATGCTCATCTTCATTAAATTCATCAATATCAATTATGCCTTCCGATTTTCCACCGATGTCAATACTAACATCCCGATCCGTGACCGCGACAACCGTTCCCATGACGCATTGCCCGGGATTTACATTCCGAAAAGATTGCTCAACGAGTTCTTCTAATTCAAATCCCAACGGTGTAACATCTTTCCGCTCTTCGAGTTCTTCGATGGGAATTTCCGGAATTTCAAAATTTTCCGCTTCCTCCGATTGAATTTCAACCTCTGCTTCAGCCTCAACAACGCTTTCTTCGTCAATTTCTTCGATCGTTTCCTCATCCGCCGCTGGAACATCAGCCGTTTCTTCCGTTGATTCTTCAAGTATTTCATCTGTGTTTTCCACCGATGATTCTTCCAATTTCATGTCCACAGATTCTTCCTTTTCTTCTGTTTGGACGCTCTCATCTGTCAAAATAACCTTTTCAGGCGCTTCTGTTTTTTCCGTCTCAGTTGCCGGTTTTGTCTCTTCAACAACTTCGACAGGTTCTATTGTTTTTTCATTCACTTTAGTTTTTCCTCCGTTTTGTTTTTTTAAAATCTTTTGACAGACAAAATCTACCTGCTCTTCGATGGTAAAATTTGTCGTATCCAATTCGATAGCATCATCTGCTTTTATTAATGGGGAATGCTCCCTTGCTGAGTCTTTTTCGTCCCTTTCTTCAAGTTTTACTTTAAGCAATTCTATATTAGTATTTTTAATCTCTTTCGCGCGTCTTTGCGCTCTGATTTCAGTGGATGCGATAACCCAGAATTTTAGCGTTGCACCTGGAAAAACAACTGTTCCGATATCTCTGCCTTCTATAATCGCATTTTTATTTTGAGCAATTTTCCGCTGGAGTGCCACCATTTTTTCTCTGACTTCTGCAATTGCGCTAACGGCACTTACATTTTCAGTAACTTCTTGGGAACGAATCGCAAGAGTTACATCTTTGCCGTTGCATTTCACACGTTGACCATTTTCATGCGGCTCAAATTCGATTGAAATCGTTGAAGCAATTTCGTTTATTTTTTCTGTATCGAAAACATCAATGCCATTTTCCAGCGCAAGCAAAGCAACAGAACGATACATTGCGCCAGTATCAAGATGTAAAAATCCCATTTTCTGCGCCGCTAATCGTGCGGTTGTGCTCTTTCCCGATGCGGCGGGACCATCAATTGCAACTATAATGTGATCAAACATTACACATTTTCTCCAATTTCTCTATTTCCAATTTATTTAATCGCCGCCATTTTCCGGGCGCAAGTGAATCGGCTGAAATGCCAGCGAAACTAATTCGATGCAGTTTCAAAATCAAAATGTTCAATTCCTTGAAAGCCCGCCTAATTTCACGCTTTTTACCCTCTCGCATTACCAATCGAATTAGCGTTTTTCTTTTTATTATAGACTGTTCAAGGACAGCAAATCGAGCAACCTCACCATTCTCTAATTGAATTCCAGATTTGACTTTCTGCATTTCTCGTTCATAAAGAGGACGTGTCGTCGTAACCAAATATTCTTTTGGAATTTGAAATTTTGGGTGAGTTAATCGGAAAATCAAATCACCATCATCAGAAAGCAATAATGTTCCTGTTGTATCCATATCAAGCCTTCCGACAGGCACCAGGCGAGATGGGTAATCCACCAAATCCGTCACAGTCAAACGATTGTATTCATCGCTCACAGTCGTAACAATACCAGCTGGTTTATTCAAAAGAATGACAGCCCGTTTTGATTGGGGTAGTTTGACAGTTTCGCCATCAAACAAGACGATATCGTTTTCCAAATTAACAGAATAACCTGGTTGGTAAATTGTTTTGTCGTTTATTGTTACTCGCCCATCGAAAATCATTTGATCGCAAGCTCGACGAGATGCTATGCCACATTGCGCCAAATATCTATTGAGCCTCATTAAAATCCTCCTCGATAGAAATTTCACCATCTCTTTCCGCGATTTTCTGAATCTCTTTCAGGCTCGGCAAATCTTCGATAGAATTTAATCCAAAATATTCGAGAAATTCCGATGTAGTGCCATACAACAGCGCCCTGCCTGCTTTCTTGGATCTTCCGACGATTGTAACAAGTTTTTTTTCCATCAATCCTCGGAGCACACCGTCACTATTCACACCTCGCACAGCCTGAATATCAGGTCGAGTTACAGGTTGTCGATATGAAATAATTGAAAGTACTTCCAAAGCGGCTTGAGAAAGTTTGGTTTGATTTTCCCTGAGTTTCAGTTTTCGCAAAATTAAAAAGAGGTCTTCCCGAGTCATCAATCTAAAACCTCCAGCTATTCGACGAAGTGACAGGGCACTATCAGTATTTTCTAATCGATGGGAAAGGGCTTCCATCGCGATTTCTGCTGGACAAGACAAAATGTCACCAACAAGAGAATTTATTTCTTCGACTGAAAGCGGTTTTTCCGAAGAAAATATCAGTGCTTCTACGATGCGAATATCTTCAGAATTCGGCTTCACGAAGTTCCTCCAATTTGCAACAGATTTGTTCGGCATATAAAAAAATCACCAAACTGTTCATCCTGATTGACAATAATCATTCTCCGCCTAATCAAATCAAGAATTGCGATAAACGTTACAATCACCTTCAATTGGCTATCCAAATGTTTTGTAACTTCACTAAAACGATATTCCTTGCGATTTCCGAATAATCCGACTAAGAAATTTTCCTGCTCTTTCTGCGTTACTCCGATTCTTTCGATTTCATGCGATTTTGATTCTGGCAAATTTTCTAGGAGACGCTTGCAAGTCATCATCAAATCCAGTAGCGTTACATCTTGCAAAATCTCGCCCGGTTCGAGATCCGCCTCGATTTGAGGAGTAAATCCCATTCCAAAATATTGACTTTGCGCCTGTTCAAATTCCCTCAAATTGTCAGCAGACTCTTTGACTTTTTTATACTCAATCAACATTTGCAATAGTTCTTCCCGCGGATCTTCAATTAAATCGTCGTCTTCATCTGTTTGTTTTGGCAGAAGCATTTTGGTCTTGATTCTCATCAGCAACGAAACCATGAATAAAAAATCACCGCCAACCGAAAGATCTAACGATTGCAACATCTCAATATAATCCATAAAATTTTCGGTAATTTGTGAGATTGGAATATCATGAATATCAATTTGATCTCGCTGGATAAAAAACAATAGCAAATCCATCGGGCCTTCGAATATCGGTAATTGCACCTTAAAAGCCATCAAAATCCTCCAACTAATCCAATTTTTCGATAAACTTTGCTCAGAGTCTTCCTTGCTCGATATCGTGCCTCTTCTGCTCCATTTTTCAGAATTTTTTCCAATTCAGTTTTTTCCGACATCAATTCATCATACCGTTTCTGAATTGGCACAAGCGTCTCGATAGTTACGTCGGCAACCTGCTTTTTTAATTGCGCATATCCAATTCCCTGAAAATGCTGTTCAGCGTCAGATAGAGATGAGTCCGTCAACGAAGAATACAATGTCAAAAGATTTGCGACTCCATGGCGATTTTCATCATATTTAATTTCTGTTTCGGAATCCGTAACGGCACGTTTAAATTTTTTCAAAATTGTGTCAGGATCATCCAGCAAAGCAATATAGTTGTTGGGATTTTCATCTGATTTGGACATTTTTTTGGTCGGGTCTTGCAAACTGCGAATTCTCGCGCCAGCGGACTGTTTCATGATAAACGCTTCGGGAACTTTAAACGTGGGCGAATAGGCGTTGTTGAATCGCTCAGCCAATTCTCTGGAAAGTTCAAGATGCTGTTTTTGGTCTTCACCGACAGGAACGAGATCAGATTGATACAAAAGAATATCAGAAGCCATCAGCACCGGATACGCAAACAATCCGACATTGATATTTGCTTGATGCTTTTTGATCTTATCTTTGTACTGAGTCATTCGCGAAAGTTCGCCCATATGCGCCAACGTGTTCAACGTCCAAGCAAGTTCGGCATGTGCGGGAACATGAGATTGAATAAAGATGATTGACTCGTTAGGATCAATTCCACAAGCCAGATATTGAGCGGCGAAAGACAAACAACGCTTCCGAAGTTCAGCAGGCTTCTGTCTAACGGTGATTGCATGCAAATCAACGACGATAAAAATACCATCATAATCATTTTGCAAACGAACCCAATTTTTAATCGCACCAAGATAATTGCCGATGCAAAGATGTCCTGATGGCTGAATTCCCGATAACATTGTCTTTTTCTTGTCGTTCATTTTTTCAATCCAAATATAAATATTGCTTCCACGATTGGTTGTTTCTCCGAATAAATTTTTGCAAATAATGAATTCTTGTCGGTTTTTTGGGTTTCTTAAATAATTTCATGTTCGCGTTTTCCGGTGTTCGGGAACCCTTTTTGTTGTTACATGTAATGCACGCCGTTACCAAATTTTCCCATGTATCTTTGCCGAATTGTTTTTTGGGGACAATATGATCAATTGTCAACGAAATGCCTGTCGCACCGCAATATTGGCACTGATGACCGTCTCGTTTCAAAATGTTTTTTCTGCTCAAAACAACATTGCGATTGGGAATCCGAATATAGCGATCAATTCTAACAACACTCGGAAACGGATATCTTGCGCTGATGCTGATAACGTCCTGACCTTCGGTTTCTACCAATTTTGCTTTTCCAAGAAAAACAAGATTCAGCGCACGCTTTGCAGTGCAAATTTGCATAGGTTCGTAATTCTGATTCAACACCAAAACCGGGCGATTTAATCTGCCTAATCTGCTTTTTATGATAAAATCCTCCGCGCGAAATGCAGTCGCTCTTTTAATTTGGGATTAAAAATATTATCGTTTTCATCCAAACTGTTGATTTGCACTTTTCCAGATGAATGAATAAAGCGTCCATTTTCAATGTAAATTGCCACATGAGATACCGTTTTATCTTCCTTGAAAAACAACAAATCACCTGATTTCATGTAGGTAAGATTCGGTTCTATTTTTGCGCCGAAAGTTGCTTGGATTTGCGAATCGCGCGGCAGAAAAATATCACACAGCCGAAAAACCGTTTGCACAAAACCAGAACAATCAAAACCGCGTGGAGAAATTCCGCCCCAAAGATACGGTGTTCCTAAAAATTTCATCGCAACATTCACGATAGTTTCACCAGAAATAATCGCTGAATTTTTCAATGCAACAG
>JADHUZ010000062.1 GCA_016784265.1 Fidelibacterota bacterium | reverse complement strand
GTAAACACGCAATCGTTTTCGTTGAATTCGTAGTATTTCGCTATTTTGATTGCACCCAAAATATTCGCAACCGAAGAAATACCGAAATGATGCAATTTTTCCAGTAAATCTTCAGAAATACCATGATTTTTGAGAACCGATTTTCCTCCCGTTTCATTGAACAGTCGAATGAGTCGCATCGGTGCTTCGTCATCAATTCCGGCAACCATATCGAGATTTTTCACATTCATAATCCACGGAATATGCTTATCGCCGATGCCCTCAATTCTGTGTCCGCCGTAGCCGTTTCGGAGCATTGTCGGGACTTGCGATGCTTCGCCCGCGGCAATTTTAATTTGTGGGAATTTTGTGCGAAGATAATCGCCACTACCGAGAGTTCCACCGCTGCCTTGCGTCAAAAACAATCCGCTGAACCGCTGATTTTCTGCCGACTCCGATGCGAAAACTTCCGCCATCGCAGGACCCGTTATAGCATAATGCCAGAGCGGATTTCCGATTTCAGCGAACTGATTCAAATTCACAATTTCATCGCCGCGCTGGGTTTGCAATTCCTTGACTTTATCGTAAATTTCCTTCACATTCGCCTCACCGCCTGGCGTGGCAATGACTTCGGCACCGACTTTTTTGAGCCAATCAAACCGTTCCTGCGACATTTCCTCCGGCAAAACAGCAATCGAAGGACAGCCGAGTAAATAGCCATCGTAAGCGCCGCCCCGACAGTAATTCCCCGTCGATGGCCACAGCGCTTTTTGGCGAGTTGGGTCGAATTTTCCAGTAATCAATTTTTCGACAAGCGGACCGAAAGTCGCACCAACTTTATGTGCTCCAGTCGGGAAGTATTTCCCAAGCAAAATGAATATTCTTGCTTCCACACCGGTCAATTCCGATGGAAGTTCAAGAAAATTCACTTTTCCGAATCCACCACCTTTTTTCACGGGTTCGTTTTTCCAGGTGATGCGAAATAAATTGAGCGGATTCAAATCCCACAAACCGACTGTTTTCAGTTTGTCCTTGATGCTCTGCGGAATTAACTCCGTATTTCGCATTTGTTTGTAAGTCGGAATAACGATATTTTTCTCTCTACAGCGTTGAATTGTGTTTTGTAAAATTTGATTTGTCATATTTTTTCCTTTTTAGATATAAATTTCACGGATATTAGCAGTTTATTATCTGCGTTCCGGTTTTTCCGTTCAAGGCATCAATCGCCTTATCCAAAGATGTAATTATCGCCCGTTCGCCACCGGATTTTACGAATCGAATACACGCTTCCACTTTCGGCCCCATGCTTCCATCGGCAAATTGTCCATCACTGAGATATTTTTCCGCTTCAGCAACCGTAATTTCGCTCAACGATTTTTGGTTCGGTTTCCCGAAATTCAGATAAACACATTCCACATCGGTGAGTACCAGGAAAATATCTCCGTTTACGACTTCTGCAAGTTTCTGCCCGGCCTTGTCTTTATCCACGACCGCTTCTACTCCGATGAGTTGACCATCTGATTGTTTCACGACGGGAATTCCGCCGCCGCCTGATGTTATCACAATCACACGATTTTCCAAAAGAAGTTTAATCGCTTCCGCTTCGATAAGTCCAATCGGTTCCGGCGACGGAACAACTCTCCTCCATGATTTTTCCGCTCCCGGCTTGACTTCTTTGACAATGTATCCTTTCTTCTCTTTCAATTCCATCGCTTCCTCGGGTGTGTAAAACGGTCCCACCGGCTTACTTGGATTCATAAAATCGGAATCCTTGTCATCCACCAAAACCTGCGTAATTACCGAAGTAATCGGAATTTCCCGCCCGTCCTTACGAAACGCATTCTGCAATTGATTTTGAAACATGTAACCGATTTCTCCCTGGGTCATCGCATCCACAACATCCAGAGGCATGGGTGGCACGAGCATTTTGCTTTCTTCCTGTTGAATCAGCAAATTTCCAGCCTGTGGACCATTTCCATGTGTGAGAATCAACTTGTAACCGAGTTTGTTCATCTTCACGAGTTGTTCGCAAGTCAGCGCCACATTTTTGAATTGATCTTCAGCGGTGCCGACTTCTCCCGGCTGCTTGATCGCATTTCCTCCGAGAGCAATTATAATTAATTTTCTTTTCATACTTTTCTCCATAAAAACCACGAATGAACACTAAAATTCGCAAATAAAATCTTAGTGAAACTTAGCGCTCTTGGTGGCTAAAAAATTACATCGTTAACGCCATCACCGCTTTTTGAGCGTGAAGCCGATTTTCCGCCTGATCAAAGACAACCGAATTCGGTCCGTCAAGAACTCCATCGGTAACTTCGATATTCCGATCTGCAGGCAACGGATGCATGTAAATCGCATCTGGCTTTGCCATCGCTAAACGACGCTCATCGGCAATCCAATCACTATATTGCTCGGTGATTCGTTTGTCATTGGTTGGATCCGTCGTTGTCAACATTGGTCCCCAACTTTTCGCATACCAAATGTCCGTGTCTTTCACGCCAGCTTCAAAATCGTCCATTATCTCAAAACTTCCGTGATGCTTTTTCGCATTTTCTTTCGCCTGATCAATGAATTTCGATTTCAGTTTGAACTCAGGCGGATGTACCAAACGGACATTCATTCCATAGCGGGTCATGAGCAAAATCAAACTATTCGGAACACTTTGTGGTTTTGAGTAACTCGAAGCATACGCCCAACTCACAGTAATCGTTTTCCCGCGAGGATCGCCTTTTTTTTCTTTGATAGTTTGCAAATCTGCCAAAATCTGATGCGGATGAAATTCATCGCATTGCATATTCAAAACCGGCGTTCGGCTGGCTTCGGCAACCCAACGAATGTATTGATTCCCATGCTCCCAATCTACTTGACGAATCGCAATTCCATCGTTGTAACGACCGAGAATATCGCCGATTTCTTTAGCCGTATCACCGTGGGAAACCTGCGTCGTTTTGCTATCCAAAAACATCGCATGTCCACCGAGTTGAGCCATTCCCGCTTCAAACGACGCACGAGTCCGAGTGCTGGAAAAGAAAAACAACATCGCCAGAACTTTATCACGCAAATAAGCATGCGGTTCGCCCAAAGCCCTTTTGCGTTTCAAATCCATGGCAACATCCATAATCGTGTCGATTTCTTCCCGAGTCCATTCCTGAGTCGTAATCATGTCACGGCCGCGTAAAAATGTCTGCATAATTTCCTCCTATTCTTGTGAACCAAGAACCAACGCTAAAAGTGCCATTCGCATGACAACACCGTTGAACGCTTCCTGCCAGTATCGCGACCAGCGAGTGATATCCACATCCGCCGGAATTTCATCCATGCGTGGAAGTGAGTGCAACAGAATCGCATCTGATTTTGCTTTTGTGGATAGCAATTCACGTGTAATTTTGTAATTAGACGGAGTCAAATCAACATCACCTGAGCGTTCATCTCTGGCTTTTGTATAATCCGGCTGAACGACAGGTTCAACCAAAATCACATCCGCATCGGCGATGGCTTCTTCAACATGTTCGGCTTCTTTGAAATTCAGATTATATTTTTTGATTTCCTTTTTAAATTCGTCGGTCATACTCATTTCCGGCGGTGATACGAATGTAATGGGACAATCAAACTGCGTCAGCCCGTGTGCCAGCGAATGCATCGTTCGCATTCTCATATCACCGACGGCTAGCCATTTTAATCCGTCAATCCGTCCTTTTTCACGATAGACAGTGTAAAGATCAGTCAAAATTTGCGTCGGATGTTCGCCCCAGCCGTCACCGCCGTTGATAATCGGCACAGATGACCATTTTGCTGCTTCGTGTGGTGCCCCTTGTTGAAAATGTCGCATCACGATCACATCGCCGTAGAATTCCAGCATCTTGACAGTATCTTTGATTGTCTCCTGATAAAAATCACCGGCACGTGTCATTTTCGCATCTGCAAAACCTGTAACATGTCCACCAAGCCGATGCATCGCAGCTTCGTGCGCCAATCTTGTGCGAGTGCTTGGCTGATAAAATGCCGTAACCAACGTTTTTCCCGCCAAAAGATCCGTATTTTGTCTATTTTCGGCATGATGTTTCAAGCGATCCGCCACATCAAACACTCTAAAAAATTCATTTCGTTCAAAGTCCTTAAGTGAAAGAATATCTCTTCCTGCAAAACTTCTCATTTTTATTTCCCTTTCTTTTTTAACTGCAAATTGACGCGAATAAACACTGATATTTTCGTGTAAACTCGTGTAATCTGTGGTTCATTTTCAGTTCATTTTATTCCAAATTAATTTTGATTGTAATCTTGCTTTTTCCAAGATTTCAAATTCGTTTAAATCAACACATTTTCCGTTCCGAATTCGAAACTTACCACGAGTTATCACATCCGTGGGGTTTTCCAGTCCAAACAGGATATGCGCTGAAAAGTTTTCTTTGGTAATCTCCGTTTTTGGAGAATAATCGAAAAAAACCAAATCGGCTTGGTAACCTGGTTGAATATTGCCCAATTTCAAACCAGACAATTTACTTACAATTTGCGAATTATTTTCGAATAAAAATGCAAAATAATCCACATTTTTCTCCTTGTGTGAACTGCGAATCAGCACTCCTTCTTTCGCTTCGGATAGCATGCTCGCCTGCATTCCGTCTGTTCCCAATCCTACTTTAGTTTTTTCGATGATTTCGGATGATAGAATTCCAACTTTGTTGTTCGCATTGGATGTTGGATTGTGCACAAGATTCGCTCCGGTTTTCTGCAGAATTTCCAAATCTTCCGGCAAGATGTGGATTCCATGCGCAACCAGACTTCTCTCATTCAACAATCCAAAATGATTGAGCCGTTGAATCACCGATGGATAGCCTAATCTTTTTGTGTATTCCTCATCTGCTTTGTCTTCGGAAACATGGATGTGAATTCCACAATCCGATTCTGCGATTTTCTCTAATGATTTATCAGAAAGCGTAAACGATGCATGAAGTCCCAATAACGGAAAAACATGAGGATTGTTTTCGTGTTTTTGTAATGTTCTCAAATTTACCGCCAAACCAGATTCGAAATATCCCTCACCGTTTCGGTCGGTAATTTCAAATGCAGGCGAGATATTGATTCCAAATTTCTCAGCAATTTCAGCGAGCATTTCGAGTGAACCTTCGGTGAAATTCGGACTGGAATGATGATCAATAACTGTCGTAACGCCACATTTTAAACATTCCAATAATCCAGTTTCAAAAGACGCTCGAGTTGAATTTTCATCTAGCGCCAAATCCAGTTTCCACCAGATTTGTTCAAGAATTTCCGTGAAGTTATTTGGAATTTTCTGTGGAGGAGGCATCCCAATTGCAAGAGATGAATACAAATGGTGATGCATATTTATCATTCCCGGTAAAACCGTTTTTCCGGAAAAATCCAGAATTTCATCGAAATCATTTTCTTCAAGAATTCCAGAACCGACTTTCTCAATTTTATCATTCATAATTGAAACCCGACCATTTTCAATAAATTCTGGTTCACCGAATGGATTTACAATTCTGATATTTTTGATGAGTGTTTTTTTCATGATTCTATTTTCTCCAACACATTTTCTGGTGTCATCGGAATTTCATTAAATTCAATTCCAGTTGCATTGCTCACGGCATTTGCGATTGCGGCGGCTGTTGGAATAATAGCCGGCTCGCCAATTCCTTTTGCGCCCCATGGTCCGAGTGGTTCTGAATCCTCTACCAAAATCGTCTCAACCTTTGCGGTATTTTGAGCAGTTGGAATCAGATAAGTCGAAAGGTTTTGTGTTACGGCTTTGCCGTGTTCATATTTAAAATTTTCTGTCAATGCCCAGCCGATACCTTGAGCCGTTCCGCCTTCTACTTGTGCTTGCAAACCCGCCGGATTGATCGCTTTACCAATATCGTGTGCCGCCCAGATTTTTTCCACCTTCACTATTCCAGTCAATCGGTCAACCCGCACTTTCACAATTTGCGTAGCATAGGAATAAGTAAAATACGCATCGCCAGTTCCCGTTTCCGAATCGTAATCCAACTCCGGAACATGCCACCAGCCGTTCGATTGTGTTTTCATCCCGTTTAGATGTAAATATCCGGCAATTTCCGAAAATGTAATTTTCCGCTCTGATTTCAAATTCTTTGCAAAACAGTTTTTGATTTCTATATTTTCCTGATCGCAATTCAAAATTTCAGCACTCACTTTTTTTAAAATAGGAAGCAATTCTTCAGCGGCATTGCGGATTGCGTTTCCAGTCATCACGACATTCCTGCTAGCCACAGACGGACCGCTATCCGGAACGTGAATCGTACTCGTCGGCAAAATCTCGATTATTTCCGTCGTTACGCCTAACGCTTGGGCTGTCATTTGAGCAACAACCGTTTCGGCTCCCTGACCCATTTCCACGAGTCCAAATGCAACCGAAATTTTTCCATTTTTCCGAATTTTAATGTTCACTCCCGCTCCGTCCAAATGCCAGCCAGCCGCACCGAGACAATTTCCATAATGGCATGATGCAATTCCGATTCCTTCGAGATAATGTGAATTATTATTGTTTTGGATGATATTGTTGTTAATTCTTTCCGATGCGTTTTGAAGTGTCTCTTTTGCGCCAACACTGGATGTCAATTTTTGCCCTGTCATCGTTTCATCACCGACTTCGAGCATATTTTTCATGCGAAATTCCACAGGATCGATTCCTAATTTTTTCGCCAAAATATCCATTATTCGCTCGTGTCCAAATGTCGCTTGTGGCGAACCAAATCCACGAAATGCGCCGTTCGGTGGGAGATTAGTGTAATATGATTTCGACCGAACTTTGACATTCGGAATTTTATACGGACCCATCGCCTGCATCGCAGCACGGTAAGAAACGACGGACGAGAGTGTCGCATACGCTCCAGCATTTTCTTCGAGCAAAATCTCAGCGGCAAGCAATTTTCCA
Source organism: Fidelibacterota bacterium (assembly GCA_016784265.1). Taxonomy (GTDB): domain Bacteria; phylum Fidelibacterota; class BS150m-G59; order BS150m-G59; family BS150m-G59; genus BS150m-G59. The sequence continues at coordinate 389 of JADHUZ010000062.1, read as the reverse complement.
CTTTTGGAAACACCGACTTTGTATCGCATTTGGAACGGATGGCGCTTGCTCGTGAGTTGCACATCTTCTTTTCGGGAATAAACCATTTTTACGGGTTTGCCCAATTTTTGCGCCGCAACCGCAACGCGAGCACAAAGTTCAGACGGAACATCTTCTTTCCCGCCGAAAGCACCGCCGGTCGGAGATTGCTCCACTTCGACATTTTCAAGCGGAATTCCTAATACACGAGAAACGGCTTTTTGAATGTAAAACGGACATTGAAGAGAGCCGAGAAGTTTCATTTTGTCGGTTTTTGGAAAGGCGATGCATCCCTGTGGTTCCAAGTAATAATGCTCAGCAACGGAAGTTTTGAAAGTTTCTTCGATAATCAAATCCGCATCGGTAAATCC
>JADHUZ010000061.1 GCA_016784265.1 Fidelibacterota bacterium | reverse complement strand
AACACCAAGTGCTTTTCTTTCGACTGGCAACGATTCTGTCGTCTTGATGTCGCCTTTACCGTCCATCGCATGTCCTAGTGGATTTACGATTCTGCCGAGCATCGCATCACCGACTGGCACTTCGACAATTCTGCCTGTTCGTTTTGCCAAATCACCTTCTTTCACAAGCGATGAATCGCCAAAAAGCACCAATCCTACATTATCTTCTTCGAGGTTTAGCGCCATACCGAACACGCCGTTTGGCAATTCCACCAATTCGGAACTCATCACATTTTCGAGCCCGCTCGCCCGAGCAACGCCGTCCCCGACCATTATAATTTCGCCAACTTCGGCAACATCCAAATCGACCTGAAATTCAGCCAATTGTTGCTTCAGAAGTTGAGCAATTTCATTTGTATTTATTTTCATTTGTTCCTCGAAATTAGTTTTTCAATTTACGATTGCGACAACGCAACGCGCAATTTATCCATTCGACTCGAAATTGAACCATCCACAATTGTGTCTCCGATACGCAATTTCAATCCGCCAAGCATTTTTGATTCCACTTTTTGCGAAAAATTCAAATTCTCACCAAATCTGGATTTTAAGTTCTGCTCGATTTTCTCCAAAAGGCTATCGTCCAATTTTACCGCTGAAAATGCAACCGCATTCACCAAGCCCGATTTTTCTTCTCTAATTTGATGAAATTGTTTCGCCAGTTTCGGTAAAATTTCGGATTGTCGCGCTTCCACTAAAATTTCCAGCATTGCAAATACCAATTTCGGCAAATCACCGAATGATTTTTGCAAAATCTCAATTTTCTGAGCAAGCTCAACACGACGAGTGATAAGCAATTGCCGAAACATCCCGTTTTTCCGATAAAATTGGGCAAGCAAATTCAGTGCACCACCAACGATGGCAACTTCATTTTGCTTTTCCGCAATCGAATACATCGCTTTAGAAAACCGATTTACTTCATCCCTCATCCTTCGCCCTTCATCCTTCAAATTTCGTCAGTGTTTGTTCCACAAATTTGTGATTATCATCCGCATCGAGATTTTTTTCAATCAATTTTCCCGCCACATCGAGTGAAAAATCAACCACCAGAGTCTTGATTTCCTTCAATGCCGCCGTTTTTTCGTTCTCAATTTGGACTTTCGCCTGTTGAACTATCACATCTGCTTGCGAACTGGCTTTTGCTTCGATATCATTTTTGACTTTTTCGCCTGCTTTTTTTGCTTCGGCGACGATTTCTTGGGCTTCGATACGCGCCTTGCGAATCATTTCATCATAATCTTGACTCACTTTATCCGCATCTGCTTTCGCACGGTCTGCCGCTTCGAGCGATTCTTTGATGGATTTCTCGCGCGCATCGAGTGCCGCGGTGAGCGGTCCCCAAGCCTTCCAGCGCAACACGGCAAGCACCACAAAAAATGTAATAATTGACCAAATAGACAGCCCAAAATCGTAACTGAGCAACCATCTGCCAAGCCAACCTTCACTTTCGCCACCGCCGCCGGATGCAAAAATCATCACGGCGGGAAGCATCAAAAAAGCAAATTTTGCTCTTGAAGTCATCGAATTATGCAACAACTGCGAGCAAACAGACAATCAAAGCGATAATCGCAACGCCTTCGAGCAAGAAGAGTGGCAAATTCACCGCAGAGCGAATATCACCAGCCGCTTCTGGCTGACGCGCTGTTGCATCGGCTGCCGCAGCGGCAAATTTACCAATGCCCAATCCAGCACCGATAACTGCCAATCCAGCACCAATCGCACCACCGAGTTTACCAATCGGCAACACAGCGGCACCTTCTGCCGCAAAAGTCATTGCTGTTGAAAGCATCATAATTGCAAGTAATTTGATTTTCGTCATTTCATTTTCCTTTCATTTTGGTTTTCAAAAAATCTTAATTCTTAATTCTCAATGTTCCGGATTTATCGCCATTCCGATGAAAACGGAAGATAGCAATGTAAAAACATACGCCTGCACGAGAGAGACGATGATTTCCAGAAAAAATATACCTGTGTTCAGTAGCACTGCGACAAATCCAACGCCCAGTTGCGCACCTTGTGGCAATTGAGAAAGTATCATCGGCAGTGCAAAAATCGCAATCATTCCAATATGCCCCGCCGTCATATTTGCCCCAAGTCGCACCATCAAAACAATCGGTCGCAAGAACATCCCGAACACTTCAATTACAATAATCAGAGGTAAAACTGCAATCGGAACGCCGTGCGGTGCTAAATTTTTCCAATGCCCGATAAAACCGTGTTTCATCACTCCTGCGGTAATAATCGCAAGAAATGTGATAACCGCCAACGCACCAGTCATATAAAGATTGCCCGTAACAGTCGAACTGCCACCCGGCACAAAATCGAAAAATGGAATTAATCCGATAAAATTACAAGTCAGAATGAATGCAAAAAAAGTTGTGAGCATCGGAGTCCAAAGTCGTGCTTCTTTGCCTGTGCCAATGTTAGGTTTGACAATCTCATCACGGATAAATTCGATGAGCATTTCAAAAATCTGCGAAAGTCCACGCGGTTGTGCATCGATATTTTTTCGATAGCGACGCGTCGCCAAAATCGCAATGCTTGTCAGCAAAAACGCCGAAATCCAAAGCATCACCACATGTTTTGTTATCGAAAAATCAATGCCCCAGAAATGTAACGAAACGAGCGGATGATCCAGCCCATTTGTTACATGATGTAAAATTATGTCGCCTAATGATTCGTGCAAAATTAATCCTTTTTATTCACTGTTTGTTGAACCAAAAACCCCTCGATCAAATGGAACACAACAAAAATGATTCCACCGCTTAAAATCCACATTTTCTTTCCTGTTTGGTCATAAGTGAAAACAAAAATAAGTCCACTAACTAAAATCAATTTTATCAAAAGTAAAAACCAATGATATTTCAAATAATCTTTATCGGTTGCATCGCTAAAAAATCGAACTGCCAAAATAATGGAAATCAGTCCAATCCCTGCAATCAATGTGTTCATCAAAATCATTTACTTTTCCTACTTTTTAAAAACAAATTTTCCAAGTTCATACATTCCAACAATCACACCTAAAAACAATCCGCCAATCAAACATTTGTTCCCAGTCTCAAATTTCCCATCGAGCCAATTTCCGAGCAACCCAAAAACGAGCAACGCACCCAAAATTGTGTATCCTGCACCCGCGGCTCGCTGAAACTGATTTTTATTCGTCATCCAACAGGTCGCATTTCCCATCAAAAAAAGCACCGTCTTCAATTCGTAGGCGTTTTGCGATTAAATCTCCGCCCAGCCGCGAATTTTTTCCCAATTCGACACGATTTTTCACTTTCAAATTTCCGCTAACTTCGCCATAGATTTTTGCTGACTCAGCAGTTAAATTTCCTTTGACAATCGCACTTTCCGCCAGCCGGACAAAACCTGTAGCAGTTAAATTACCTGTTATTTTGCCGTTTATTATTGCAATGCCATTTACCGTCAAATCGCCTTGAATTCTACAGCCGCTACCGATAATTGTTCCTATTGTAATTTTATTTTTTTTAGTCACCAGAAATATCCCTTTTTTTCAAAGCCGGTATCAAAGATGTCGGATTCACAGGAATTCCATCTTTCCAAATTTCAAAATGCAAATGCGGACCTGTGCTTTGCCCCGTGTTCCCGAGTGTCGCAATCGGTTGGCTTCTTTTTACCCAAATATTTGTCGCCACCAAATTCCGCCGGTTGTGTCCATAAAATGAATAAAATCCGTCCGAATGATCGATAATAATCAAATTTCCATATCGAATTGTAGCACCGGAAAAAATCACCAAACCCCCAGCCGATGCATAAATCATTTCTCCTTCCGGAGCAATTATGTCGATACCTAAATGCGCCTGAGAAAATGGGTCGGAATTTGTCTGAAATCCCTGAGTCAAGTATCCGACAACTGGCAACGAATTTGGGACATTAAGTAGTTCCTCGTCATACTTTTGATTCATAGAACCATTCTCAAAATATTCTATTCCTTCCTCATTTGAAATATCTTCCATACTCGCATGCTCTTCTAAACTTCCCAAAAGAACCTCACGAATGTGTTTATCAAGCATTCGTATTCCTTCAAATTCAGCAATCAAATCTGCGACCTGTTTTAGTTCTTCCGTTTTTCGCTGATAATCATTCAAAATTTCACTGCTTACTTTGACTTTCGGAACACTGTAAATTGTCCAAAAAATAAACCCACAAAAAACCAAACTGAGAAAAAACACCATTGTCCAAAAATTCCCTCTCTGAATCCGCAAATTATGTGACAAATCTGTAGATTCAGATAAAAAAATGATACTGTAATAGCTCCTTTTTCTGGAATTCTTAGGCATAAAATTTATTGCGCTTTAAATATTTGACAAAAGATTATTTTTATGGCTGTTCATTAAAATTCCGTAAATACTGGATTAATTCATTCATATCTTCTTCGGTGAAAAAACTTATTTCGATTGCTCCGCCCTTTTTTTTCTTTTTTATCTTGACTCGATTTCCAATTATTTCCCGCAGTTCATCTTCTAAAAATTGATACGCACTTACTTTAGTCAGATGCGTTTTTTTCTTTTTCTCCGACTGAGGATTAAAATTTTTCACATACTCTTCAGTTTGGCGAACACTCCATTTTCCATTGATAATTTTTCGCCATGTCGCAACTTGGAAAACTTCCTGTGATAGACTGAGCAATGCTCTTGCATGACCTGCGGAAATCACTTTTTCTTTCACGCTTTCACGAATTTCTCGTGGTAGATTTAACAGACGAATTGTGTTTGTGAGCGATGTTCTGCTTTTGCTCAGTTTTTTTGCCAATTCTTCTTGAGATAAATCATACAAATCCAACAATTGCTGAAATGCTTCCGCCTGCTCAATTGGATTCAAATCTTCGCGCTGAAGATTCTCGATAAGCGACATTTCCATCAGTTCCGCATCATTCCGCGGCTGCAAAATGATTGCCGGCATAACCGAAATTCCAACTTTCATTGCCGCTCGCCAGCGTCGTTCGCCAGCAATAATTTCATAACCCGCTTCTACTTTCTTTACGGCAATTGGTTGCAAAACACCAACTTCCGCGATAGAATTTTCCAATTCCGTCATCGAATCATCACTAAATTCTTTCCTTGGTTGGTTGGAATTTGGATAAATCTCACCAATTGGCAATTCGACCGCGAAACTATCGTCGTTCGAGTCATAAAGATCCGGCACATCGCCGATTAGTGCTCGTAAACCTTTACCGAGCGACTTTTTCTTGACCATTCAACATCTCTTCTACTAACGCCATGTAATTTTGCGCACCAGTTGACATCGCATCATACAAAATAATCGGCTTTCCATGACTCGGAGCCTCCCCCAATCTGACATTCCGTTTAATCATGGTTTTATACATTTTGTCGCCAAAATAATCTCGAACTTCGGCTGTAACCTGTTTGGAGAGATTCAATCTGCTATCGAACATCGTAACAAGCACACCTTCAATCGCCAATCTGGGATTGATTGATTTCCGAATCATGCCAATCGTATTTAATAATTGAGAAAACCCTTCCAATGCATAATATTCGCATTGAATCGGAATTAACACAGAATCTCCCGCCGTTAAAGCGTTGATAGTCAACAATCCCAACGAAGGAGGGCAATCAATCAAAATAAATTCATACTTTTGTTTGATTGGCTCTATTGCATTTTTCAAAATCTGTTCTCTACCCAAAATCCCCACCATTTCGACTTCGGCGCCGACCAAACGCTGACTCGACGGTGCAATATCCAAATATCGAATCGAAGTGGTTAGAATTGTATTTTCCAACACCTCATGCCCCAAAAGTGCTTCATAAATCGAAGTTTCCGTTTCCGAAATTTGGATTCCAAAACCAGTCGTCGCATTCGCTTGAGGATCCAAATCGATTAGCAACGTCGGAATTTCCATCGCACCAAGACCCGCAGCAATATTCACAGCGCTGGTTGTCTTTCCAACGCCACCTTTTTGATTTACCACTACGATGATTTTAGCCATTGAAGCACCCGAAAAAGGCTAATTTTAACAAATAATACATCTCGGAAATTTACCAACAAATACAGGATTATTCAACTGAAAAAAATGTAGCCAAAAGATAAATTAATGGGCAATAATTATCATTTCGCCACTGTGATAATCATACGCAATTCCAGATTCAAAATCACCCCAAATTGCATCAATCTTGAATCCACATCGTAACAGCAGATGCTCAATCTCAAATCGATGAAACCAACGCATCGTATGATATTCATCGTGTGTGGATATCGGATAGCCCTCTTTGTCCAACTCAACATACACAAAATGGATATGAAGGATTTGAGCCGCGTAATCGGGATGCACATTCGCATATCGCTCTACACGATTTTGGGAAATTGGATGAATAAAAACAACATCAATATCATCGTGTAGCGGATGAGCCAACTTGAAATAACTCGGCGCAAATACATCAAAAATGAATTTCCCGCCGGGAAGCAAATTCTTTTTCACATTCGATAAACTATCGATTTGCGCTTCAATCGAATTCAGATGCTGGAAAGCACGAAATGGACTTACAATCAGATCAAATCCATTTTCCTCAAAATCATGAAACGATGCCAATTCTGTGGTAATTCTTCCATCCTGCATGTGCATTTTGGCTTTCACTCTCAGATGGTTCAACATTTTTTCGGATGGATCTATCGCGTGAATTTTCGCGCCAGCCTGCGCAGCTGGAATTGTGATTCGTCCCGTGCCACAACCAATTTCACACACTCGTTTGGCTTTTTGCATTCGCCGCACATAAAAGGAAATATCTTTCGTCCTGAGCGTTTTATACACTTCATCATAAAAATGTGGATGCTTGTAACCCGATTCTTGCATAACTTTCCTTGTTTTACTCCCCCGTAATTTAGAAAAGATTTCCTTTTTGAGACGGTCGTAATCTTCACTGTTTTGTTAATAGGAATATTTGGGGGAGTTCAGCAATTTATTAATATAGAATAGGGGGAAATTTTAATGAAATCTAATTTAATTATATTATTTATTGCGACAATAATTATTCATGGACAATATGATTTTGAATGGACAGCAGAACAATGGCCAACCGAAATCGGATATCTTCATTTTGATTTAAATCGAGACGGTTTTCCAGAATTGATCAAAACGACAGATAATGTAACAGCCATTTACGACGGAACGAACGATTGGGAACTTACGTGGGTGGAAACTGATGAAAATCTTCATTACTACTCTTTGTTTGACACATATCAAACTGATTCCGATCCATCTTTGGAGGCACTTTTTGTCGGAACAGATACTGTAGCAGCGACGACATCTATGCGAATGTTTGATGTGGATACACAAACGCTCGAATGGTCCAAAGAGCCAATTGACGGATGGATTTATTCCATCAGCGGCGGGGATTTGGATAACGATGGTAATCTCGAATTGGTGTTCTGTA
>JADHUZ010000060.1 GCA_016784265.1 Fidelibacterota bacterium | reverse complement strand
AGGATTTCACCGCAAAGAACTAAAATGATTCCAAAAATCAAAAAATGCCACACAGGCTCTGAAAAATAGATAATCCCCAGCGCGAGTGGAATTGGCGTGAATCCTCGCATTTTGAAAAGCAATTTTGATAGGCTCAAATGGTTCTCCTTTTTTGAAATGCTCATCGCGAAATCTAACTCAGAAACGAGATTCGGTGGAAACATTATTTATCGGTAAATTTCCTGCGATGAAAAAACGGATTTATTTGGATTATCAAGCGACCACACCGGTGGATTCGCGAGTTTTTGAGGTGATGAAATCACACTTTTGCGAGCACTTCGGAAATCCTGCCAGCCGACATGAATTTGGTTGGGAAGCCGAAAATGCAATCGCCACCGCCCGAAAACAAACGGCAGATCTTATCGGTGCTGGCGCGAAAGAAATCATATTTACAAGTGGTGCAACCGAATCTATCAATTTAGCACTAAAAGGCATTGCCGAGGCGTATTCCGGGAAACATATAATTACCGCAATGACTGAGCACAAAGCAGTTTTTGATGTCTGCAAAACGCTGGAAAAGCGCGGTTTTGAAATAACATTTCTGAAGCCAAATCGCGATGGGCAAATTTCTCCAAAACAAGTTGAGGAAGCCGTTCGTGAAGATACATTCCTCATTTCGCTGATGCACGCGAATAATGAAATTGGTACGATTTATCCCGTCGCGGAATTCGGTAAAATCGCCCACAAAAACGATATAATTTTTCATGTGGATGCGGCACAAACTGTGGGGAAAATCCCAGTCAATGTCGCGAATATGAACGTTGACTTGCTTTCGTTTTCTGGTCATAAAATATATGCTCCCAAAGGTGTTGGTGCGCTCTTTGTGCGTAGAAAAAATCCGCGAATTCGACTGGCACCACAAATTCATGGTGGCGGTCATGAACGCGGTTTGCGCAGTGGAACGCTTAATGTGCCGGGTGTTATTGGGCTTGGGAAAGCCTGTGAAATTTGTGCCGTGGAAATGCAAACAGAAGCAACGCGAATCGCCAAATTACGGAAGCAATTGTTGGACGGAATTTTATCCAATATGGAAGGTGTTGCAATCAACGGTACGATGGAAAATCGCCTGGATGGCAATTTGAATCTAACTTTTTACGGTGTGGATTCTGAAACGCTGATTTTATCAATGAAGGAAATTGCCGTGTCGTCCGGATCGGCGTGCACATCGGCGACCATCGAGCCTTCGCATGTTTTGAAAGCACTTGGGCTCAGCAATTTGCAGGCGCGTTCATCGTTGAGATTGAGCATTGGCAGAATGACAACCGCAGATGAAATTGACTTTGTTACGCAACAAATTGAGAATGCAGTCAATCGGCTACGCCACAGAAAGCATTGACCAAAAGCGATTTTTCCCACTGTAAGTTTTGTGGACTTTTTCACTAAAAAGCGGACGAGATTTTTTTTCTTTTTTTATTTTGGTTAAACTTTAAAATGTTGGTAAACTTAACGTCTTAGAAATGGTTCAAAACTGGCAAATTTCTAATAAAATTTTTTTATAGTAAAATCACTCAAGGCAGGAGGAATAAGAATGGCGTTATGGCAAAGATTTAGGGTAGTATTGCTTTTTGTAGTAATTCCCACCCTAATTTTCGCACAATTCGGTGTAACCGGTAAAATCAAGGGGCGAGTCATAGATTCGATGTCCGGTGAACCGCTTGTTGGCGCGGATGTAATGGTGCTTCCTACAAATCTTGGTATTGGTGCTTCCACAGACGGCAATGGTAAATTTATTATTACCAGTGTTCCAGTGGGCACGCATGATGTGCAGGCGCGTTATATGGGATATTCAACGATGAAAATTAAGGGTGTGAGTATCAATCCGGGCATGACAACACCGCTTAATTTTGAATTAACCGAACAAACGCTCGAATCGGAAGAAGTAACCGTAACCGCAGAAGCACAAAAAACGGCTGTTTCTGTGCGTGTTGCGAAAAGTCAGCGCCAGCTCAAAGGTGATGACGTCCAGAGAATGCCTGTAGTCGATTTCACCGATGTGTTGACTTCGACGGCGGGAATTGTGGAAACTGGTGGTGGGCTTTCCGGTGGTATCCACGTGCGTGGCGGCCGAACCGGCGAGTTGAAATATGTCATTGACGGTATTGACGTAACCGATCCGGTTACTGGCGAAAAAGGTATGGACATAGATATAGATGCAATTGAAACCGTCCAAATTACACAGAATTTTTTCAGTGCCAGTTATGGTGGAAAATTATCAGGAATTACTGAAATTGTTTCAAAATCAGGAAGCCGCGATCGGTTTGAGGGTTCGTTTAAATACCAAACAGATGGTATGTTCTCTGAGCCGGATTTTGATGTATGGGGCAAGCAACAAGACTTTTTGAACAATGGCTTCAATAAATACAATTTTTTTCTTTCTGGTCCAGTTCCTATGCTTAACGGCGATTTGCGATTTTCACTTTCTGGCGCGCTTAAAAAAGAACGCCAACACAGCGCAAGTTTTATAGTCATGCCGCACAACAAATATGAAAAAGCATCTGGGATTCTAAAACTTTCTTACTCGAGAGAAAGTTCTCCATTCAAAATTGAAATGACTGCAAGTTTGGATTCTTCCTATCAGGAATATTATGCACACAACCGCTCGCTTGGAAATTGGCTGGATGATTATTATACAAGACAGAATCAAAATCGGCGAGTTAGCTTGAAATTTTCTGATGCGACGGGATTTTGGGGCGATGGCGTTTGGACATTGACGCTCAGCAATTACAGGAAAGAGTCGTTTGGAACCGTGTTAAAAGGCTCTCATTTTCGAGAGTTTAATGTGATTTCGACTATGTTGCCATGGGTTAATTATGCGTATCGCTATGCTTTGGATGATAACTATTTTTCGACGAGAGAATGGTATAACACCGAAACCAGAGAATGGTATGAAGATCGCATTCCGGCGGGCACAATCAAAGAAGATTGGAAAGCACCAGCGGAAGTGCTTATTACCGACAACAACGGTAACGGTAAGTATGATGATGGTGATGAATTTATTGATTTCAATTACAATGGCGTTTGGGATGATGCTTCGAACGTTTATAATCTCACAACGGAAGAGCAGGTTTACTATTATTATTACACTGCTGTTGTAGAATCGTTTGATCCTGAATCTGGCAAATTTGGATACAAAAATCCAAACTCAGAATCGTTCACAGATGATACCAATGGCGTTTGGGATTCAGCGGAAGATTTTACAGACGCTAATGGTAACGGTTTTTATGATTATGGTGAAGATTTTACAGACGCTAATGGTAACGGCACTTGGGATGACGAGGAACCTCTTGATGATGTTAATGGTAACGGCACTTGGGATGACGGCGAATCTTTTACAGATCGAGGTAACGGTCTTTGGGATGAAGGTGAATTTTTCAAGGATTACAATGGCAACGGCATTTGGGATGAAGGTGAACATTGGGAATATCCTGAATATGGTAGTTTTTTAGCAATTGCAAATGAAGTAGATGCACGCAATAATCGTTTTGGTGATACAGGCTATTGGTGGGCGCCGGCTCTTTTGGACACATTTTCCGTGTATTATGACACGACCGATTTTGAAGTGTATTATCAATATTTCGATGTTGAAAAATACAATACTTGGTTAACACAGGAATTGAATTTGCAAGATGCGCTCGTTCAGTATGCGAACGGTGATATTTCTCAAGATGAACTTAACACGAGAAGAGATGAGATAGATTCTTTAAAATCGATTTATGAACTGAACAACTATAACGGCGATATCCACTGGACTGCACGTTGGAATCGTGACGATTTCGGATTGTTTTCTTTTGGAATCCGTCCGAGATATAATCCGCACACTTCTGATATTTCGAGTGTTGATTTTGATTGGACAAGCCAGCTGAACCTAAACAACGAAATTCAATTTGGATTTAATTTTCGGCATGCGAAATTAGAGGAAACCGATATCCAGTGGCTGAATCGTTATCCATATTTTGATCATTGGTCCTACGCTCCGACAGATTTTGCCGCGTATGGCGTATGGCGGTTTGAATACGAAGATTTGATTTCCGACTTGGGGCTTCGTGTAAATGGTTTTGATGCGGATGCACCATCGTTGACGGATCCCGAAGATTTTTCTCAAGGACGGAAAGAAACACCGATTAAGATCAAAATAGCACCGAGATTGTCGGTCAGTTTTGCGGCATCGGATAAAACGTCGCTTTCTCTGAATTACGGATACAAATATCAATTGCCACCGCAATCGGAAATGTTTATGAATTTGCAAGCCGATATCAATAATGGCTATCCGATTCTCGGCAATCCTGATTTGGAAATGCAGGCGGAGAAAGCCTATGATTTGCTAATCAAACATGAGTTCACGCCTGAAATAGGGATTGAGATTGACGCGTATTACAGAGACCAATTGGATCTTTTGAAAACCGAAAGTTACACCACAGTTTTGGCTGATGGGACAGTTGGACGTTATACGGCTTACACCGCCGGCGATTTTGCAAAAATCAAGGGTGTTGATTTTCGATTTAATTTGCTTGGATTTCATGGACTTTCGGGTGAATTTACTTATTCATTTTTGGATGCAAAGGGAACGGGTTCTTCGCCGCGTGAATTTTATTACAATTATATGCTGACTTCTTCCAAACCTCCGACGAAGCAATATCCGTTGGAATATGATATTACGCATTCCATTGATGCAAATATCAATTATGGTATTGCGCCTGGCGAAGGTCCGGTTTTGTTGGGAATGCATCTGTTTGGATATTCCAATTTGAACGTGCAACTTGGGATGCAATCTGGGGCACCGTACACGCCAGTGGATAGCAGAGGAAATCCGCAGGAAATTGGTTCCAAAAGAATGCCGTGGTCGAAGCATGTCAATGCAAAATTTGAGAAAGCAATTCCGCTTTTTGGCAAAAAATCGTTGACCTTTTTCGTTCAGGTGTGGAACTTGTTCGCATGGGAAAACATTGTGAATGTGAATTCATTCACAGGTTTGCCGGATACAAATGGATATCCGCCGGAAGCCAAAAGTGGAAATTATCCGTACTGGCGGTATTATCAAAATCCTGAAACCGGAGAGAAATATCGTAGCTGGTATGAAATGTATGAAGTGCATAAAAAAAGGTGGGAATATCGGATGAAAAGTCCATTTAACTACGGTTCGCCGAGAACAGTTTCCATAGGAACTTCAATTCGCTTCTAAGCGGAAGATTTAAATTTTAATCAAACAAGAGGAAAAGTATTCATGAGGAGACAGAGAATTAATAAAGCGATACTCACAGGTGTTGTGATGTTGGGTTTTACGGTTGTGGCATTTGGTCGCCTTCAAAACGATCAAATCCCAAATTCTTACCGACCACCAAGTGGGTTCGGAAAGACTTCGGTGGAATATAATTTGCCTTCGGTTGATCTATCTTGGGTTGGCGCGGGGCAGCTTACGGTTTATACAACGACTAATACTGGGCAACACGGATTGTATGGTCCGCCGCCGGGATGGCAATATTACGACGGCATGTATCCTTCTGGTCACAGTTGGTTTCGCGGTTACACCGGTGAATTTCCAAGAGGAACAAAGCAATATTATTGTTGGGCCGCCGGAATTTGGATTGGTGGCATGGCGGATGAATTCAAAAAAGATCCTGGCATGATTGACTTGAACAGTATCGGTCACACATGGATGGTAGGTGATGGACATCGTCAATTTTCTGATGGATTGATCAGCGGAGTCAGAGTTGCAACAACCGGATATTATTCTGAGATGAGCACGATTAGTGAACTGTGGCAATCCAATCAGCGGATCAATGGAGAAGATGATGGCTGGACACCGCAAGACAAAGGTAATTTCCGCTTTGGTCAGAAAGCTAAGGACATTGAAGATTATCAAGAACCGTGGGCTTTCTTTGAATGGACAGGGCAGGAATATTGGAGTCATCCTGTTTACGAGGGTTTTGAATATGCCGATACGGTGTATCGTCTCGAACACGAGCCGATTAATGCAAAAAGACATGTCGTTTGGGAAGATGGTGGAAAAGCATTGGATTCCACGTTGATATTTTTGGATCCTTTTCGCAAAGATAACAACGGAAATGTGGTTGGCGATATTGTTTCTGATGAAGATACTTATACAGTTTATGGCGATTATATTCCAGAAAAATTTATGCGTTCGTCATCTTCGTGGGCACGTGAAGGATATGATGTTGCACCGTTGGGTGTGCAAGTAATTCAAAGGACGTATTCTTGGACGATTGACGATTATGTTTACATGAATTTCAAGATCAGAAATATGAACGACTTTGATTTGACGAAAATGTATGTAGGATATTTTATGGACAACGATGTCGGTTGGGCTGATGATGACCAAATTGGTTTTGATGATACTCGAAACTTAGGATATACTTATGATTCTGATTTTGCAGAACCCGGTTGGCCCACATCGGCTGGCTATTTGGGATGTGTGTATGTCGAAACGCCGCGAGCAGGTTACGAGGATGCATTAACTGGCGAGTGGATCGGCGATGGCATTGATAACGATAATGATGGTGTGATTGATGAAGGTGCAGACGGGCTGGACAACGATTACGATACCGAAATTGATGAATTCGACGAAAGAGAACAAATTGGTCTGAGCAGTTTCCAGACTTGGGTACGATCTGATTTGGGTGTAACAGAACCATTTCAGGGAGATGTGGATGACGACGGCATGGATTTTGCCAAATATTTTGAGATGGCAGTGTTTGCATCCTCTGGGCAGGATAGTTTTGAGGTTTTTGAAGAACCGATTGATGTGCGCCAATTAGCATCAAGCGGACCTGTATTATCGTTGCCAGCAGGCAAGGAAATGAGCGTAACGATCGCATTTGTGGCTGGTTCATCTTTATCCGATCTGAAAGCAAATGCTGATGATGCAATCCAAAAATATTACACAGGTTTTATTGGACCCGAAGCGCCACCAGCACCGGGTTTAGTTGCCAGACCTGGACATAAAAAGATTTATCTGGCTTGGGATGATTCACCGGAAAGTGCGGTTGACCCATTTAGCGGCGATAAAGATTTTGAAGGATATCGTATTTATCGTTCTGCCACTGGATTGGAAGACGAGTGGGATCTTTTGTCTGAGTTTGATGTTGACACAAGCCAAAGTGAAGCGGCAGCAAGGACAATTCAGTTTATCGGCAGCTCAAATGCAACGATGAATTTTGTTGGAATAATGTCCGATGATGAATTAGCAGATGCTTTGGACACAGATGTTAGCAGATTGAGTGATGATGCGATTAATGGTTATATCAAAAATACGCAATATTTGGTGGAAGTCAGAAAAATTGATCGTGTAGCAAATCAAAACCATGCTGACGGATTTGGGAATCCGTTTTACACTCACAAAATTGATATCGTGAATTTATCCACAAATCAACATTTACCGTTCGGCTATACTTCAAATCCGAACAATGTCGGATTCGAAATTTGTTGGCGATATGATC
>JADHUZ010000059.1 GCA_016784265.1 Fidelibacterota bacterium | reverse complement strand
AAACAAACATCTTTCCGCGAACGCTTGCAATTATCTCCGCGGTTTATGCGGCATCCGCAATTTCCCAGCCAAAATTCATCAACAGAGTCAACGAGTTTCCTCGCCTCCTCCAAAGTACAAACATAATGCATTAAAATATCTTTCTCGCTCATTTTTACTCCTCTTTTTACACAAATTTAATAACAATAACCAAAAAATCAAATGATTTTACATTTTGACTTTTGTCTTCACCTAACAAATCGGATTTTCATAAAATAAAAGGCTCCTGCCTGACGGCGAGGCAGGAAAGCCTAAACTCCTTTTTTCTTTTCTTCATAACTTCATCACTTTTTATCTGTGTTCATCTGTAGCTTTTAAAACGGGCAAACACAGCGATTCCTTCGCTATCGCTCGGAATGACTTCTTACACCCTTACCACCTTGATTAATCACATGGGTATAAATCATAGTAGTCTCCACATTTTTATGTCCTAATTGTCATATTCCCGTCTTGAAGTTACTTATGAGTTTTTTGTCTAATTTGTAAAACTCATCAAAGTTTCTTTGCTTAAATTTAATACTATTATTTTTGTGATTCCAAATCTTTTGTAAAGTTTGCATTGGTGTTTTTCTACCAATACTAGAGTGTTTGATGTTGTAGTTGTAAATATAATTCATAATAGTTGCTTCCATTTCTAATATTGTCTTGAACTTGATTTTGTTTAATACATTCTCTGTAATTTTACCATTCACGCCATTCCATTTGTTTGGGGGAATAGGCTTTGGTTAATCGGTGTTCTATTTGATTGGATTTACAGGTTTGATCAAATATATGATTACCAGTAGGAGTTTTTCTATTTCTACTAAATCTATCCGTAAATTCTTTACCGTTATCTGTTAATATTCTTTTTATCGCAAATGGAAAATAACTTGATTTAAAAACTTATTTGCACTTTGCTTATCGGAATATATCTTTGCAAATACTATTCGAGTCGCTCTATCGATTGCCACGAATAAATAGTGCCGAATAATGCATATTATGTAAAGTGAATGAGAATTTGTTAAAGACACTAAAATCTCCCGTAACTACTTGTAATTACAGGGGATTTCTCTGTAGCGGGAGCAGGACTCGAACCTGCGACCTTTGGGTTATGAGCCCAACGAGCTACCAACTGCTCCATCCCGCGATATGCACCCTTTCGGGGCGGTAAATTTAACACTCTCTTATGATTTACACAAAAGATTATTCTACCAATTTAGGAAAAATTTTCCCATTCGATGCGCTTCGTAATTCTTTGACAAATTCCGTCCATTGTAATTTGTCAATTTCACAGGCAATCACTACAATTTCAAAAAATTCCTGCGAGATATTTCGAGCCTGAAATTGATTTAAGATTCTCATCACCAAACTTTGATCAGCAAAATTGGCTTTGATTACACATCGCGCAGAGTCCAGCAAAATTTTTGATTTTACAGATTCCAAAACCTCTTTCGTCGCTTCCGAATATGCGCGAGCCAATCCACCAATTCCCAATTTCGTGCCACCGAAATATCGAGTAACCACAACGAGCAAATTGGTAAAATTCTTCCCTTCAATCACTTGCAAAATTGGTGCACCAGCCGTTCCATTTGGCTCGCCATCATCGCTTGCGCGTGTAATCGTCTGGTCGCCAATTCCAATCTTGAAAGCGAAACAATGGTGCCGTGCATCGTGAAATTCCTTCCTAATCGCATCCAAAACAGATTTTGCCTGTTCCACAGAACTTATTGGATGCACATTCGCGATGAATTTTGAAGATTTTACTTTTATCTGAGATCGGGCATGGGCGCGGATCGTTTTCATTTTACAATCGTAAAAACGCCCTTGAAATCTGCAAATTGTCCATCAATCCAATAAAAATAAACGCCTGAACCGAGCGGCTGAGTCGCCGAATCGAATGCCCAATAGAATAGATTTGTTCCTTCGGGAACGTTTCGATACCAATCACTTGTGTAAATTTCTCTGCCGAGCAAATCAAAAATCCGCAATCGGAGAAACTGTTGTTGCTCTTGAAATTCTACCAAAAAACTAATCTGCTTTGTATTTTCAACGAAAGCAGGATTGGGATATACTTTCAGAAAACGATTGTCGGTGTAAAACGGCTCGCCATTAAGCGATATTGTAATTTGTTTTTCGGTATCGCTTGTGTTGGAAAATACCCAAAATAAATTATCGGTAGAACGAACTTTTTCAATAAAAAACGGATTTCCCGAAAGCAAACTCTGCGTAACCAGCGAATCAGATTCCCATTCGTGAAAACTTGTTTGACATTGAATCAATTGATTCCCCGATTCAAATCCACCCGAAATTTCTTCTGTCCCCGTAGTTTTAATTCGCAAATACGACACGGCATTTTTTTTCACCACGAGTGAATCGCTCACACCATCTGAATTGATTTGAATCTTTTTTTTCGTTTCTGATTCATCGGAAAATATGATTTCCGGAAACAAAGCCGCATCTTCGTAAAATAAACCTTCCAAAGCACGCGTGCCCGTAAAACAATTCCAAGTCCCAAAATGCGTCAAAATATTTGAAAAATTGGAATTCCACTCACCATTGATTGTGTGTTCCAGCGCAACATAATTTGGCATTTCTTCGATCTGCGCCCATAGGTTTGCCATAAAAGAAAGATCACCAAAATATCCGACTAAAAATGTGTAAAAAATCCCAAATTCGTAATCGTAAGTTGAAATATCTCTTGTTGGATCGTCGAAATATCCTGGAAGATAATCAAGATAATCATTCACTTCTGGGAATGCAAAATCCTCCATCCAGACTGCATTTCCCTCCAAAAATTCCCGTTCACCGTCGGTAAATTCCCACGTCCCGATACCAAACTGAAACACATGAAATAACTCGTGAGCAATTGTAACTTTCAAAGCCTCATAATAGGATGTGAAAAAATCTTCCGGTGGAAAATCGTTGTCAATTCTGATAAAAGATGTCCAGCGCGTTCGACGTCCAAATTCATTTTCAAAAGCATCTTTTTCCTGATCTTTTTCCGTCCATCCATAAGCACCAGTATCCTCAAAATAGATATCAATTTCCGGAAAGCCCTGATTATCTTCCGGCGGTTCCGGCAATAAGAGCGAATCAAGCAAAAGATGATAGGAATATTCAGCATAAATTGCGCTACTGTCAATCCAATCCGGAATGCCGTTTTCATCTGCATCGGTTACAGAAATAGAATCTTCTCCCGTCGTTGTAAAATGAAATTTGAAATGCTCCGAAGCAACCGAATCCGGAAAAATCGGACGCGTTCCCGACGATTTGAAAAAATGGTCGGATAGTCCACATTTGATCGGGTGTTTTTCGATTTCTTCGGAGAAAACGAACCCAATGAGCAAAAATAGAAAAACCAATAATCGTTTCATTTTTCTGCTTCTTTCGATTGTGTGCTACGAAATTTAATTTCAACCGAAGCTCCTGAAAAATCGTATTGTTCGCGAAGTTTGTTTTCCAAAAATCGGCGATAATGCTCAGGGATATTTTTCGGATATTTGACAAATAACACAAAAACAGGCCAATCGGAATTTCCCTGTGTCGCATATTTGAGCGATTGGATTTTGCCACGAGTCGTCGGAGGTGGATTCATTGTCCATAATCCTTGGAAAAAATCGTTAATCTCTTTTATCGGGATTTTTTTCGTTTGTGCTTTGTAGGCGTTTTTCGATAATTCGAGCACTTTAAAAACACGTTTTTTGTTTTTCGCCGAAATATAGGCATGCGGATAATTTGTCAACGCCCGAAAACGATCAACAATATTGTTGGAAAAATCTCTCGCCGTATTTGTCTCTTTTTCGATTAAATCCCATTTGTTCAAGACGAGAACCATTGCCTTGTGAGAATCAAAAACCAACCGAATTATATCAGCATCCATCTTTTCAAATCCATCTTCGACATCCACCACGACGACGGCAACATCTGCTTTTTCTATGGCTCGATGCGTCCGAACCCAGCTGTAAAACTCGATTGATTCCCGAATTTTGGTGCGTTTGCGTAAACCTGCCGTATCAATGAGTACAAATCGCTGTCCGTCATATTTGATTTTACTGTCAATCGCATCCCGCGTTGTGCCGGGAATTTCTGTAACAATATGCCTTTCCTGTCCGAGTAGAGCATTTACGAGTGATGATTTTCCAGCATTCGGTGCGCCGAGAATCGCAATTTTAATTTCATCTTCATCTTCGGAATTTTCCGGAATTTTCCGAATGTTTTCCACAACTGCATCCAAAAGATCGCCAGTGCCCTCTCCAGAAGCAGACGATAGCGGAAAAAGTCCATCGAAAGCCATTTTGTAAAACTCGCCCAAACCATCTTTGTGTTTGGCAGAATCCACTTTGTTGATTATAGTTAAAACCGGTTTTTTCAATTTTCGCAATTCCTGCGCTATCGCTTGATCAAACGCTGTAATTCCCACATGAATATCCATCATAAACAGGATTACATCCGCTTGCTCCATTGCCAAAACTGATTGTTCCCGAACGGCAATATCAATATCATCGTGTGATTTTGGGATGTATCCGCCTGTGTCAACGATATCAAAATGAAATCCGCACCACTCCGCAGAATCCACAATTCGATCGCGCGTTACGCCTTCCGACTCGTGAACAATAGAAAAACGATTTCCGAGAATCCGATTAAACAGTGTAGATTTCCCAACATTCGGTCGTCCAATTATCGCTACCAATGGTAAATTTTTCAAATTTTACTTTTCCCTCATTTAATCAATTCCTCGCCACAACATATCGTAATCGCCCATGAAAGATCGAACATTTGCGCCAAGTTCATTTTCCAATTGTGACAGCGTGAAATCATCAATCGTCAAACCATCAATATTAAAAATATCCGGCGGCAAAACCACAAGGTCACCCAAATCAACACCTTTCAACGCATCAACAATACATTTTCCACCCAGCAAATTTGCAACATTTACTGAATCTCCGAACACAGTATTTTTCACACAATGAATCGTGATTTGTAATTCGTTAATTCGATTCAATTTCGGCAAAAAATGTTTTTCAAAAATAACTGCGGCGGCGGTTCCTGTGGCAATATGGATTTTCCTTTTTTGTGGCAGTGAATCCGGAAAATTCCCGCTCGCTTCTTCAAATTCATCCAGCGTATTTCTGACTAATCCAACGCCGTTTTCGATGTTTTCAAATTCGCCGTAATAATCAACAACTGGAAACTGTAAATCCGCTAAAACATAGAATTCATCTGCAATTTGAACCAACCGATCACCTGTTAAATTTTGCAAATCTGACCATTTTTCAGATTCATAAATGAAATTTTGAGCCATTTTTTTGTCAAATAATTTCAACGGCATCAGCCCATCGCGATGCGCAGTAAGTCCAACAGGCACAAGCGCAATTGAACGTGTTGCAGGCAAAAGAAAATTCAAATCTTCAATCGTTTTTTCAAGAACAGCCCCATCATTTATCCCTGGACAGAGCACAATTTGCGTGTGAAATTCGATTTCATTATCGCGGAGAAATCGTAATTTTTTCATCAAACCATCGTCTTTGCCGTAGAGCAAAAGTTTCTGCCGACTTTTCGGCTCGGTCGTGTGCACGGAAATATAAAGTGGCGAAAGGCGTTGTTCGACGATGCGTTGCAAGCCGGTTTTTCCAACATTGGTCAACGTTACATAATGACCATGAAGAAAGGAGAAGCGATAATCGCCATCTTTGAAATACAAAGATCGCCGCAATCCTTTCGGCAATTGATCAACGAAGCAAAAAACACAATTGTTCGTGCATTTTCGCACTTGCATTTCTTCCACCACAATTCCGAGACTCGCAAATTCCTCGTTTTGAACAAAAAACGAAAAATACTCGTCCTTTCGCTGAATTTCAAATTCGAGATTTTCGTCGGCAGTATAAAAATTATAATCCAACTGATCGTGAATTTTGTTCCCGTTAATTGTCAAAATTCTATCACCTGATTGCAATCCGTAGTCTTCGGCGATGCTTCCCGATTCAATTTTTACTGCTGTAATCGCCATTATGAAATTCGATAATCAAGATATTTCTGAAAAATCTGAATCGCAACATCCGCATCGCGAAAGCACGGAAACCCACTCTTTTCGATCGCTTCAGCAAAATCATCATACAATTTTCCGCCATCAACGACAAAAACAACCGGTTTTTGCGAACGAATAAGCGATTGTCGAAGTTGGAATGGCAGAGCCGATTTTGATGAAAAATCATCCAATCGGAGCGATTCCGAAGATTTCGGCAATGTTTTTATTGCTGGCGTGAGCGGGACCAATCCCACGATGAGCGCGTCCACATTTTCGTCGTCTAAAAAAGCGTTCATCACATTCAGATAAACTGCCTCGTTCGCCATCGGTGTCAAATCAAGCGGATTTTGGATCGTAATCAAAGATTCTATGCGGTTTTCTTTCAGCGTTTGAAAAACTTCTTTCTCCGTTTCCGAATGTAATTTAGCAATTTCAAATCCAAAATCAATACGATCTGCCATGCCGACAACTTCGTAACCGGCATTTGAAATAATTCCAAGTTTTTTTCCTGAAAATTTCTTACCGTCGAGCAAATTATCCATCCGAATCAGATTTTTGAATTCGCTAAAATTTTCTGTTACAAGCACACCCGATTGACGCAGAGCAGCAGAAACCGACACATAATCGCCGGCAATTGATGCAGTGTGGCTACTTGTTGCCGTCGCGCCAGCCGCAGTTCTTCCGGCTTTGTAGATAAAGAAATTCTTGCGTTTTGCTTTTCCGGCGAGTTTTGCCAAGCGCAATCCATCGAGATTATCGAATCCTTCCAAATAAATGAAAAACGACCGAACATCATCCTTTTCGAGCAAAAATTCCACGAAATCCGTAACAGACAAGTCCATTTGATTTCCTGTAGTAATCGCATATTTGGGATTGAAAAACGGTAACGCATTCATTCGCGTAATCATGAACGCACCGCTCTGGCAAATCAACGCAGAATCTGCTATTTCGCCTTCCGGTTTGGGCAATTTCATCTCCGGAATAAACAACGTATCGTATTTTCCCGGTAACGAACGAATTCCCAAACAATTGGGTCCCACGATAGCGAGACGATTTCGCGGATTTTTTTCCAACAATGCACGAAGCGCGCTATGAATACTTTTTCCGTTTTCCGTTTCGCCGATTCCACCCGGAATCAAAATCACCGATTTCACGACTGCATTTTCTATTGCGTTTTCAAGAATTTCTGGCACTTGTTGCGCGGAAACGGCAACGACCAATAAATCGGTTTTCCACGGCAGTTCAGAAAATTTAGACACGCACGAAACACAATCAATTTTTTCTGATTTTGGATGAATGATACGGATATTTTCGTCGGGGAAATTTTCTCTGAGAATATTTTGTAAAATGATCCTGCCGGGATTTTGTGATTTTTCAGAAATGCCGATAATCGCAATTGTTTTTGGCTCCAATAATGCATGAATCCGATCTGTTTGGCATGGCTTTGCGTGATTGGTTTTTTCTGAAAATCGTAGC
>JADHUZ010000058.1 GCA_016784265.1 Fidelibacterota bacterium | reverse complement strand
ATCATGCTGTCGGTTGATCGCTACCGAAGTGCTCAACGCTCAAACATTGTTTTCATTCTTGTTTTTGGTGTTATCTCCATTTTGGGATTGAGCATTTTAATCTTTTTCTCCATTCGACGCATCGTCATTTCGCCGCTTCGAACGATTGAAGATGCCACGAAAAAAATTCAGGAAGGGACTTTTGAATTTGAATTAAATTTTACGCAAAAAGATGAAATTGGAAAACTTGCGAGGGCATTCAACTTGATGAGGAAGAAAATCCTCAAATCCACAAGCAGATTAAAAACATCAGAAGAAAAATATCGGAATTTAATCAACCACTCATTAGAAGCCGTGGCAATCGTAGATTCATCCGACAACATCGTGGACAACAACAAAATCCTCGAAAAATTGAGTTTGTATCCGAATGAAGAACTGCTAAAAATGAAACTTTCACATTTCCTCGGAACGCATGAGAAAAAACTAAAAAAACGCTCCTTCATGGATTCCAACGTTGAATATTTTGAATCCGTGTTAATTACAAAAGATTCACTCGAAATTCCCGTCGAAATTTATAAAATCAAGGGGATTTCGCTGGATGGAAAAAACAAATTGGCTTTCGCTTATATTCGAGATTTGACCGAACGGAAAATGATTGAAAAATATTCAATCCAAACCGAAAAAATGTTTGCATTGGGGCAACTTTCGTCGGGCATTGCACATGAAATTAGAAATCCACTTTTTTCGTTAACGAACAATATCGAATATTTGAAAGAAAAATCTTGTGACGAAAAAGCATTTGAAGAGGTTTATCCAGAACTCAAATATGGATTGAAGCGAATTCAAAAAATCGTGTCCACAATTCTCGATTACGCAAAGCCGCACGAAGTGGATTTTCGCGTGGTTGATTTGAAGGAAATCATCGAAAAAAGCATCTCGTTAGTAACCAAACAATTTGAAAAATCCGCCGTGAAAATCGTTACAAAATTCAGCGATGGCGATTACGAAATTCAAGCCGATCCGCACAAAATTGAACAGGTTTTTTTGAATTTATTTTTGAATTCCTTCCATGCAATGGAATCACACGGAATTTTGACGATTTCTGTGGTGCCGCAACGCCAATTTTTGAAAATAAAAGTAGCGGACACCGGAAAGGGAATTCCGCAAAAAGATTTGGAACGAATTTTCGATCCCTTTTATTCAAAATCCTCTGGTGGCACAGGACTTGGGCTTTGTATCGTTCAGCGAATTTTGGATCAGCATAATGCAAAATATGATGTAAAAAGTGAAGAGAATTTTGGGACTACATTTACAATTCATCTGCGAAGGGAAAAATAATGCAATTCAATATTTTAATAGTTGACGACGAAAAAATAGTTGGCACTTCTATGAAACGAATTTTAGAAAATGAAGAAAAAACAATCCAAATTGCGCAAACTGTCGGCAGTGCAAGAAAAATTCTGAAATCTGAAATCATTGATATTGTTTTGCTCGATTATCAACTTGGCGAAACGGATGGTATTACATTTTTGTGCGAAATTCGCGAAAATTTTCCAGAAATTTTGGTGATTATGGTTACGGCGTTTGGCAGCGTAGAAACCGCTGTGAAAGCAATGAAAATTGGTGCATTTGATTTTGTGGAAAAACGAGAAGATGCATCGTTTTTACGCTATACAGTCCAGCGTGCAGTTGACAATCTGCGGTTAAAAAAAGAAGTCGAACATTTGCAATTTGCGCATCAACAAGACACAAAATTACCGCAAATTATCGCAGAATCACCCGCAATGAAAGATGTTTTAAATTTGGGCGATAGTTTTGCGGCAGTCGAAACCACGATATTAATCACCGGCGAAACTGGCACTGGTAAAAACCTTCTTGCTCGTTATATTCACTCAAAAAGTCAGCGATTCAATCAGCCGTTTATCACGCTGAACTGTGCCGCAATTCCGAGCGAATTGATTGAAAGCGAATTGTTCGGCTATTCCAAAGGTGCATTCACGGGAGCAAATACAAAAGGGAAATTGGGATTGATTGACCAAGCCAATGGCGGAACGCTATTTTTAGACGAAATTGGTGATTTGAATCTGGATTTGCAGTCCAAAATCCTACATATTCTTGAAAATAACGAATTCTACCGCGTGGGTGCCGTAAAACCTGTGCAAGCCGATGTTCGATTTATTGCGGCAACCAATCGCCAACTCCCAGAAATGATTGAACGTAAAGAATTTCGAATGGATTTGTTTTATCGACTAAATGTTGCAGAAATTGAAATTCCACCGTTACGAAAACGGCAAGAAGATATTCTCCCCTTAGCAAAACTATTTATACAAAATTTCAATAGAAAATTCGGAAAGAATGTGAATGAAATCAGCGAGTATTCAGAATCAATTTTGGTTACGAATTCTTGGATTGGAAATATTCGAGAGTTGAAAAATGTCATCGAGCGTTCTATGCTACTGAGTCGATCTGAGTCTTTAGAATTGGTTGATTGCTCAAATTTGTCAAGCGTTTCAATACAGAATAAGTCCTTTTTTTCTGTTGATATTAATCCCGATGAAAATGCCAATTTAATTCAAATTGCACAAAATCAGTTGGTTGAACAGGCGTTGGAAGCGACGAATCAAAATCGTTCACAGGCGGCAAAATTGTTGGGAATTCCTCGCACGACACTGAACCACTACATTAAAAAACTAATAACTCCCGATGAGTGATTCGCAAATTTCAACAAATGCTTACATTCTCGCAGGTGGGGAAGGTCGGCGGTTCAAATCGGATAAAAGTTTGGCAAAAATCGGCAAAAAATCAATGACGGAAATTTTGTTCGACCGATTCAACCCAGTTTTTGAACAAGTTTTGATTGTCGGCAAAGAAAATAAATTCGGCGATTTACCGTTTTTGCATGACAAATTTAAAATCCAATGTCCGCTGAACGGGATTGTAACTGCTTTGCAACATAGCGAGGAAAAATGGTCATTTATTATTGCCTGCGATTTGCCATTAATTCAAACCGAAATGATTCATTTTTTGTATCAAAATGTTACCGAAAAAAACCATGCAATTTTGCCCACGACAGACGGGAAAATTCATGGAACTTGCGCATTTTATAATTCAAGTGCATTGCCAATTTTTCTGGATTCGCTGAAGGCGGGAAATTATTCGTTGTATAAAAACTTCCCTGTGCTGAAGTCAAAAATTGTAGAAATGCCTGAGAAATATCAATCGCAATTTTTAAATGTCAATCGGTGCGAAGATTTTATTGAAGCAAAAAAACGGATCGCCAAAAATTAATTATCGGATTTTTTCTTTTTATTCGGTTTTGCCGCAATCATAGAAACAAAAATACTAAATTCGTACAGTAGCAACATAGGAACTGCCATTAAGAATTGAGAAAAAATATCCGGTGGTGTCAGCAGAGCAGATATTATTATTAAAACAATGATACCAATTCGGCGGTTTTTCTTCAATGTATCTGGTTTTATGATTCCCATTTTTGTTAAAAAATAACTGAAAATAGGCAGTTGAAAAACGAAACCAAACGCAAAGAACATTCTAATCACAAAACTCAAATAACTTCCGATGGAAATCATCGGTTCGAGATTTTCTGTGGCAAAACTTAGTAAAAATTTCATTCCAATTGGAACCACAACAAAATGGGCAAATGAAATCCCACCCAAGAAAAACAATGTTGAAAAGAATACGCCTAATATGAGCGGCTTTTTTTCTTTCGTGTGTAACGCGGGACTCACAAAATGCCACAACAAAAACAACACAAATGGCATTGCTACAGCACCTCCCGTTGCAATTGAGATTTTAATTCTTGTCATAAACGCTTCTAAGGGTTTAATGAATATCAATCTGTCAACTGGTTTTGTCAAAAAATCAATAATGTCTCCCGAAAAAAAATAACTAACTATTGATAAGACAAAAATTGACAAGAGAGCATAAATTATGCCCCAACGCAATTCCTCGAGATGTTCTATGAAACTTAAATTTTTTGAAGCCAAAGTATGTAGAAACTAACCCGTGCCTTTTATTCTTTGTCGTCTTTGTTATCCGAAGATGATGTTATTTCGTGCATTCCTTTTTTAAATTCGTTGATGCCTTTTCCAACGGACCGCATTACTTCTGGAATTCTTTTTGCACCAAAAAGCAATAGAACGACAACCAGTATTAAAATTATTTCTTGCCAACCAATTCCCATAATTACTCCTTTTCTCTGTTTAAAGATTTTATTGTGAGTCGTAATTTAATGTATTTCGTGAATCAAAAAAAATACTTATCGACCTGTTCCGAAAATCATGGCAGGAATCGTTTTCATAATGATTTTGATATCCAGCGCAAAGTTCCAATTGTCAATGTATTCGAGGTCGAGTTTGACCCATTCTTCAAAATCCTCTATATCATTTCTGCCGCTAACTTGCCAAAGTCCAGTTATGCCGGGTTTCATACTCAATCGTCTGCGCCATTCTGGTTTATATTGATTGACTTCATTTGGCAACGGTGGACGAGGTCCCACCAAACACATATGGCCTAAAAAAATATTGAATAATTGCGGCAATTCATCTATGGAAAATTTCCGTAGATATTTTCCTATTTTGGTGATTCTCGGGTCGTTTGTTATCTTAAATGCAGGTCCAGATTGCTCATTCAAATGTTCGATTTTTGCGAGCCTTTTTTCTGCATCTTGATACATGGTTCGGAATTTAAAAAGTTTGAATTTTCGACCGTTATATCCAATTCTCTCTTGTTTGAAAAAAACAGGTCCTGGCGAAGTGAATTTGATTAAGATTGGGACAACAATAAAAATGGGACTGAAGATCAGAAAAATTCCCACAGACGCGAGAAATTCAAAAATAGATTTAGCGTAAAGTCGAGAGAGTTTTTTATTGGACGAATGAAAAGAAACGACAGGCAAACCGTAGATTTCATCTACAAATGGTTTTATGTCAAATCGAAGTATCCCATTCGTGAAAGCATCGAGATTCATAAGGATATGAAAATTGATTCCTATCGATGTTAAAAATTCAACCTTTTTGTAAAATCCATGAATCAAAGATGTCGGCATCGCAAAAAATACTTCATCAATTGCCTTATCTTTAACAATTTTTTCGAAATTTTCAAATTGACCTTCCACAACGTGCTTACCGATTTTTTCGCCATCTCTTTCTCCAGAAGGGTCAAGAATGCATGCGATAGTGTAGCCGTATTCTGCATGTCGAGTAAGTTGCTCGGCGAGGATTTTCGCTCTTTTTTTGCTACCGACAATTAAAATATTTCGGAAGTTTTTACCGCGTCGCCGTATTTGACCGAGATAATACTTCGCAAACCATCGTTTACTCAATAACAGGAAAAAACTGATGCCGAAAAAGAAAATAACCGTTGTTCGATGAAATAGTGTTTGCTTCAATAAAAATGAGGTTGTGATTAAGAAAAAAGTGCCAAAGACGCTTGCAACAAGCACATTCTGAAATAGAATAAAATAAGTTATTCTTCGGTAAAGCATTCCTTTCTCAAGATAGTAAAATGAGATTTGCCATACAATCAAAATGATAGGAATCAAAAATGGGCTAAATGAAGTAAAATCAAGAAAATAAACGGCTTTTTCGTGATATAGTCGTTCACACTGTACAGCTATTCCAATTGAAAAAAACAGCAATAAATAATCGAAAAAACGATTCAAGAAATGAAAGAGTTGGGCTTGTTCTTTTAGCATTTCTGCATCCTCTGGGAGGCTGGGCTTTTGTCGAGCAGAAAAATACTTTTCTGAAAAAAATAAAAAACAACCAGCGGTTTGGGGCTCATTCTCGTCCTCCTTTTTTATATTAACCAACCGTCAAATTTAACACTAAATTAACTTGCAAACAATAACTTATGGGTGAGTTACGGATTTGTGTTAATTTAAAATTCACTTCTTTTTCGTGAAGATGAAAAATGGTAAATTAGACAGATGATAATGCCAATGATTCGCACACAAACAAGGCAAGTTTTTGTCGGAGATGTTCCGATTGGTGATCAATCTCGGATCACAGTCCAATCCATGACGACGACAAAAACGGAAAATTACGACGATACAATTCGCCAAATTCATCAATTGGAAGAATCGGGATGTGACATAATTAGAGTAACCGTTCCCTCGCAAACGGCGGCAAAAAATTTAACGAATCTGATTAAAAACAGCTATGTTCCAATTGTCGCAGATATCCATTTTGATTACCGTTTGGCGTTGAAATCGGTTGATGCTGGAGTACAAAAGATTCGGATCAATCCTGGAAATATCGGAAAATCTGATCGTGTTAGAGCAGTTTTGGATTCGTGTAAATCCGCCAATGTTCCGATTCGGATTGGCGTAAATGCTGGTTCGCTCGAAAAAGACATTATCGAAAAATATGGATATCCAACAGCGGAAGGGATGCTGGAAAGTGCGCAACGGCATATCCGAATTTGCGAAGAAAACGGTTTCCAAAATCTTATCGTCTCGCTAAAATCATCTGATGTTGCTATGATGATTCTGGCGAATCGGATGTTTGCTGAAAAATATGATATTCCGTTACATCTTGGCGTAACAGAAGCCGGACCGTTTCGCAGTGGAACGGTGAAATCTTCTGTCGGCATCGGTACTTTGCTCGCGGAAGGAATTGGTGACACGATTCGAGTTTCGCTGACAGATGATCCTGTTCGTGAAGTTGAAGTCGGTCAGGAAATATTGAAATCGTTGGGCTATCCTTCTAAAAGTGTTACGCTTATTTCATGTCCCACTTGCGGGCGATTGGAAGTGGATTTAATTGATCTTGTCCGGAAATTGGAGGAAAAAATTGCCGCGATCCAAAAGCCGATAAAAGTTGCAGTGATGGGATGTGTCGTAAATGGTCCAGGCGAAGCGAAAGATGCTCATCTGGGTATTGCGTGTGGAAAAAAACAAGCCGTTTTGTATCGCGACGGAAAGGCGATTGGCAAAATCCCCGAAAATCAAATTCTCGAAAAACTCATGAATGAAATCGAAAACTATCCGGTTTAGGAGATAAAAATCATGAAAAAAATAACTTTCATTCTTGCTGTTCTATTGGTTTTTTCGCAAAATCAAACTGTGAACAAAAGTCTGATGTGGAACACATTGAGAAATCAAGAAAAAAGCATATTTTTGGTCAGTTATCTTGCAGGCCAGTTGGAAATATGCAAAACTATTAAAGGTTCCGGTATGTGTTCGCATGAAAAGTTGGAAAACGAAATTGCCGCCATAGAGGATCTTTTTGAAATTGTAAATCAGTATTCCGATGGTGAAATTAAAAAAGTATTTTTTGAGTGGATTACTATTTTTTATCAAGATATGTCAAATGCGCAAAAGCCAATTGAAGATGCAATTTGGTGGGCGCAAAAGCGTGTTACAGCGCATGAAATATTGAACCAAGCCAAAGAAAGAGTTCGTTAGTTTGATTGCCAACGTTCTTTCCAGTGCAATACTTGGTATTGATTCGTACATCATCAAGGTTGAAGTCAATCTCGAGGGATCAGTTCCCAAATTTTTCATGGTTGGACTGCCAGAAGG
>JADHUZ010000057.1 GCA_016784265.1 Fidelibacterota bacterium | reverse complement strand
GTAGAAAAGTATTTCAGGATAACAATCAAGGGCAAATTTTCATCACAGAAAGCGATTTTCAAATGTCATTACCATCAATTCGTCAAGAATTGAGAATGCAGAAAATGCAGAAAAATCGACATTTTTGGGTAGAAAAAATAATGGGCGAATCACAAGCGAAAATCAACCGAAATCTAATCAAAGCAAATGAAAAAACAATAAAAAATGCAATGGCTATTCGACGAGGTGATTTTGTGATGGTTCAATCAGAAAATAGCGAAATAAATTTTTCACAAAATATAATTCAAATTGAAAACACAAATTGGGATTTAACAGATTTATTAGAAAAAATTCGATTTGCACCCGTTTCGTATTCAAAAGAAAACATCGAGCATTGTTTGGCAATGTTAATCCGAGATGAAGTAGTTTTCCAGCACGGGATTTCTGCTGATATTCATAAATTACCTGATGTGCAAAAACAAATTGAATGGCAAAAACAGAGAGCCCAATCAGAACTTTTTAAAATTGCAGTCGCAGATTCGATTGCAGATAATTTCGTGAAAACGATGGACGAAACAACAACACAAATTCAGTTTCAAAAACAGGTGGAAAATCGCTTGAAAAAAATAGTACAAATCAAAAAAAACGCATCAAAACCGACAATTTATTATGAGAAATTAGAGCAATGTTTCGATTCGTAGTTTTTATTTTTTTTCTGTTGTCTGCATGCTCACATCGAAGTGAAAATCATATCGTGTTGTGGACGCAAATGCAACCCGCAGGACGCGAAGTTTTGCAATCGGCTCTCGATGAATTTATGACAGAAAACCCCGAAATCATTTGTGAACAGTTGTATTTTGAAACAGAAGAATTGCGCAGTAATTTTCAAATTTCTGTGCTCGGTGGAAGCGGTCCAGATTTGGTTTATGGGCCTGCTGACCAAGTTGGACCTTTTGTTACAATGGAATTAATTCACCCTCTCGATTCGTTTTACAATGATGATTTTTTAGCCGTTTTTGTGGAAGCGTCCAAAGTTCGCTATAACGGAAATTTATATTTGCTCGGCGACCGTGTCGGCAATCATTTGACGCTTGTTTACAATCGCGATATTTTAGAAAATCCGCCACAAAATACCGATGAATTACTCGCGATGTCAAATCAATATTCTGTGGATTTGGACGGCGATGGAATGATTGACCAATTTACTTTGGTGTTCAATTACATCGAGCCATTTTTTGCTATTCCGTTTTTGGGCGGATTTGGTGGATGGGTGATGAATGATGAAAATCAGCCAATTTTGAACACGCCCGAAATGACAAATGGAATGGCATTTTTAGCAAAATTGAAAACCGAAAATGTGATTCCACGAGAATGTGATTATGATATTGCTAATTCATTATTTAAAGAAGGAAAAGCGGCGATGATAATCAACGGATCATGGAGTTGGGGCGGTTACCTTGATGCAGAAATGAATATTGGCCTTGCAAAAATTCCAAAAGTCTCTCAAACTGGTAAATGGCCAACGCCGATGGTTTCCGCACTTGGCTATTCCATCAATATAAATTCAACAGAAAAACGGCTCGAAAATTCGATAAAACTACTCGAATTTTTGTTGCAATCAGAAATTCAATTGCGATTTACGGAAAAGTTAAACACGATTCCATCGCATAAAACGGCATTAAAAAATCCACAATTTCAAACAGGAATGCTCAAGGCAAGCGCTGACCAAATGAGCGTTGGAAAACCGATGCCAGTTGTGCCGGAAATGCGCGCAATTTGGGATGCGATGCGACCGCATTATCAAGCCGTTTTGAATGGCTCGC
This sequence comes from Fidelibacterota bacterium, assembly GCA_016784265.1. Classification (GTDB taxonomy): domain Bacteria; phylum Fidelibacterota; class BS150m-G59; order BS150m-G59; family BS150m-G59; genus BS150m-G59. The sequence goes on along the minus strand of JADHUZ010000057.1, from coordinate 5,731 downwards.
TCACACCCAAAGAAGCCACCGAAAAAATGCAAACCGATGCTGAAAAAAAGATAACGGAAATGTATGAATGAACTATTATTTGAACATTTTACGATTGAATGATTTTATGATTTATAACATCAGTGAAAATCCGCTTAATCTGAAAAATCGGTGTTCTATTATTCTCAACTATAAATCGAAAATGATAAATCAAATATCATAAATGAAGACTCGTTCGATTCCATATTTCTATGTTTCACCAGCGTTCCTAATTTTGGGACTTGTGGTAATTTTACCATTTTTATATAATTTGGTTTTGTCCTTTTCCAATATGAATTTAACGCATTTTCGCGATTGGGATTTTGTCGGTTTTAAGCAATATGGCAAGGTTTTTAGTGAACAAATTTTTTATATCGTTTTGCTAAAAACTTTTATTTGGACGGCTGTAAATGTTGTTTTTCATGTTGGATTTGGCGTGATGCTCGCACTTATTTTGAACACAAATATTCGATTCAAAAATTTCTGGCGTATTATATTGATTTTGCCTTGGGCAGTTCCGCAGATGATAACGGCACTGACTTGGCGCGGAATGTTCAATTATCAATATGGTGCAGTGAATTTGATTATCAAAAAAATAGATGGATTTTTGCAGGGCATTTTTGGCATATTTTCAACTGCTGATGTCGGAAATATCATCGAGCCTGTTGCTTGGCTTTCTGGCGAGGCGACGGCGTTTATCGCGTGCATTATTACCAATGTTTGGCTCGGATTTCCATTTATGATGATTGTTGCGCTCGGTGCATTGCAAAGCATTCCAAAATCTCTTTACGAAGCCACGAGCATTGATGGGGCTAGTAAATTTCAGCAATTTCGACATATCACGATTCCATTTCTAAAACCCGTGATGATGCCTGCAATTGTGCTCGGTGTGATTTGGACTTTCAATAATTTGAATGTGATGTGGCTCGTTAGTAACGGTGGAAATCCATCAGACAAAACGCATATTCTTGTTTCATTTGTTTACAAAGCGGTGTTTAACCATTATCGCTATGGCTATGCCGCGGCACTTTCGCTCGTCATTTTCTTGATTCTTCTTGCAATTGGGTGGACAATGCTCAAAAAAACAAACGCCGCAAAAGGAGTCGCGGAATGAACACTTTGAACACTGAACATCGAACTTTGGACACTGAAAGCAGAACGCTGGGACAATGACAAAAAATAATTCTTCCAAATTGAATGTTAGAAGTTCAATATTCGAAATTCTTAAATATGCGATATTGCTGATATTTTCCGCATTCGCAGTCTATCCAATTTTGCGCGTTTTGACGATTTCTTTGCGTCCGAGCGGAAATTTGCATTCGACTTCGCTTGCCATTATTCCCGACGGAGCGACTTTGCAAAATTTTATCAATTTATTCACTCAGCAACTGTTTTTGCGTTGGCTTGGAAATAGTCTTTTGGTTACGATCACGGTTACAATTCTTGGAGTTGCACTCGCCAGCACCGCAGGTTATGCCTTTTCGCGATATAAATTTAAAGGTAAGGAATTCGGAATGCTCTCGTTGATTGCAACGCAGATGTTTCCTGTTACAATGTTACTTTTGCCCTTGTTTTTGATTCTCGTTAAATTGCATATTTACGATACTTTTTTGGGATTGATTATCGCCTATTCAGCCACGGCATTGCCATTTTGTATTTGGCAAATGAAAGGATTTTACGACACAATTCCAGTAAGTTTGGAGGAAGCCGCAAAAATTGACGGTTGCAACGAAATGACAGCATTTACTCGTGTTACTTTGCCACTTGCCGCACCAGCACTTGTCATCACGGCACTATTTACTTTTATGTCGGCTTGGAGCGAATATCTCGTTGCGGCGGTGTTGATTTCCGACCGCTCAAAATACACGATTCCGCTTGGACTTAAATCATTTCAATCGAATTTTGATACCGAATGGGGATTGTATGCCGCAGGTTCACTCGTTGTGATGATTCCTGTGATAATTTTGTTTGTAGTGCTGAGTCGCTGGCTCGTTTCGGGGCTAACTTTGGGAAGTGTAAAAGGATAGAGATGAACATCGAGCATCGAAGCAAAAAATGGCAAATTGCAGAGAAAAAAGGACAAATGATAAAATCATTCAATCTTATAATACTCTATGCCTTGTGCCTTATGCCTTATGCCTTTGCACAATTCACAGCAATTTCTTACAATATTCAAGGAATGCGTCCATCGACAAATTGGGAACAGCGTGTTATCGCCATCGTGGATGAACTTATCGAACTTGACGCTGCCATCATCGGTTTGCAGGAAGTCAACGAAACACTCGATGGAAATGGCGAAGATAATCAAGCAAAAATTATCGCTGAAACACTCAGCGAACATTTTGGAACGGAGTATTTTTGGTATCGCTCGATTTCGCATATTGCGTGGGACGAGTTTTATGAAAGCGTTGCGATTATTAGCAAATATCCTGTCGAACAATTTGGCGTTTCGACTCTTGCAACAGGCGTTTTTCCACGCAAAGTGGTTTGGGCAAATGTGGATTCGCCAGTCGGACTCATCAATTTTTTCAACACACATTTATCGTATTTGCCAGAACACGATAATATTCGGCAAATCCAGGTGTCGCAAATCAAAAATTTTATCGAACAAAAAGAAGCATCGCATCCGGCAATGTTTTCGGTGTTGACTGGTGATTTCAACTGCACGCAAAATTCAAATCCAATTCGCTCACTGACCGAAAACGGCTATTCGGACACATTTCGTGAATTGAACCCTGGAGTCAGCGGCAATACTTTTCCAGCAAATTCACCATACACGCGGATTGATTATATTTTCCAAAAAGATGGTTCAAATTGGTTAGCAAATCAATCCGAAGTTGTATTTGATACGCCATATTCTGGAAACAATTATCCATCTGACCATCGTGGTGTTCGAACGGTTTTTACGGGCGAGCCAGAGGTGAATTTTCTGATGGACGGCTTGCTGGACGAATCTGCGCAACTTATCGAAAGTAACGAAAATATCAATTTTTATGCCGATTGGGATGGCGAAGATTTGTATGTGGCAAGCGATGCCGCTATCGAAAATGACCATTTTATTTTCGTGTCGAGCGGTGCGGTATATTCGACAAATGCACCGTGGAACAAAACGGGGCAAGTCAGCGTTTGGGAAGCCTATTTGGGGAATGAGGAATCGAACAATTGGTGCGGCTGGTTCGATTGGCAAGGCGAAAGTAGTTCGGCAGTTGATTCGGTTTTGGAGGGCATTTTGCCGATTGTTGAAACGCTCGGAGTTGTTCCTGAATTTGTCTATTTATCGTTTGGGGCATATCAAACTGATGATAACGGTGCGTTGCAAATCCAAATCCCAGCGGGCGATGATGATGGAAATATCGAAATCGGCGAACATTTTCTTTTTCCGCTTGTCGTGGAGGAAATTACATTAGGCGATTTGAACGATGACGGCGCAATCAATGTGCTCGATATTGTTATTTGCGTCAATATCGCAATTGGCGAGGAGCCGACAGAATATCAACTAACCGTTTGTGATTTGAACAACGACGGAGAAATTAATATTCTGGATGTCGTAATTATTGTTAATTTAGCATTGGAAAGCGGAGAATTATGAAACAAAACACCGAAATATTAAAATCATTTAGTCATAAACTATTTCTTGTCTTTTGCCTTATGCCTTTTTTTCTTGTTGCACAAGTTTACACAACTTATCATTGGCATTTGCAACAACCGATTTACTGGCCAGAAACAAGCAATTGGGATAGCAATACTTACCAAAAAGCCTACGAAAGTATGGTGAATGGCGGTGCACATCCGCAGAATGAATTGGATCAGATTTTTGGCTGGGATGATAGAGTTGCGGCATATCAATTTCGTATTCGCGATGCGATTGGAACAATTGGTCAACCTGATGGTGGCGCACAAATATCGTATTCTGGCTGTCTTGTCGAAAATGTGGAAAGTCTGGCAAATGGCAATTCACTTGGCTATTACAACGGCTGGGAAAATGCGAATCGCGAGGCGCGAAATTGGTTTACTTCTGGAGGCAATCGTAAATTGGACATTGTGATTTTTCCATATCATCACGCACTCGGACCGCTTGTCGATTCCGAAGCACTTCGCAAGGAAATCCAGATTTACAAAGAACTCTATCCAGATATTTGGGGCAATGACCTTTCGCTTGGTTATTTTCCTGCGGAATTGTCTTTTTCAGAGCGAATGATTCAGGTTTTAGTTGAGGAAGGAATCGAATGGGTTTTCGTGGCGAATAACCACATTTCGCGGGCGTGTGAAAATTTCCCGCTAACATTTGGAAGTGGTGGCGAGATGTGCGATCCGCCTAATCCAGCCGATATTTTGAATCCTGCCCAATCCAATTGGTTTTCAAAGACCATCGACCGCGGTTGCACGCCGACAAACGCCTATCCATTTTCATTTCAGCCACACAAAGCGAAATATGTGAATCCCGAAACGGGACAGGAATACAAAATCACAGTCGTTCCCGTTGCACAGGCGATGAGTTGGACGGATGGCTATCAACAATATGGAATGGAGGACATCAATCAAATTTCATGGGCGGCAAGTGGGAGTAATCCTATTCTTGTCGTGTTGGCTCACGATGGCGACAATGCGTATGGCGGCGGCTATTCGTATTACATGGAAAATGTGAATCAATTTTGCAATGCGGCGGCAAGTTCTGGTTACACTCCAACGGTTGTTCAAGAGTTTTTGCAAGACCATCCAGTCTCAAATTCTGATGTAATTCATGTCGAAGATGGTTCGTGGGTGAATGCAGATGGTGATTTTGGCTCGCCTGATTTCATCAATTGGAATTGGCCATTATTTGACCAAAGTGGGCAGTTCGATGTTGCAAATGGTTGGGCAGAAGATGCGCGAAATTGGGCAGTCATCACAGCGGCACAAAACCGTTGTGAAACAGCCGAACAAATCGCAGGTGGTGTGAATATTTCACAAATTCAAAATCCAAACGGTTCAGCGAGCAACGCCGAATTGGCGTGGCATTTTTTCTTGCCGTCTCTGACAAGTGGTTATATGTATTACGGCTCTGCACTTGATATGGAAGTCAAACCGACGATTGCGTGCAACAATGCAATTGCGAAGGCAAATTCCGTCATCGGAAACGGTTCGAATGACCAAACACCGCCGACAATTTGGATTCCGCAACAAATGCCACATAATCCCGGTGGCGTTGGTTTTGGCTCACTTTGGGGTTATCAAGAAGTCGAACATTCGCGTGATTTTTGGGTGTGGACTTTTGTTAGTGATGTGTCTGGAATTGACAATGTGCAATTTAAATATCGTCTAGATAATGATGGTGAAAATCCGCTTTCTTCCAATCAAAATGAAACTTATAATGGTGGAAATGAAGTCGGCGAGTGGGTAAGTTTGCCTATGCAATTTCGCGATTTTCCCGCTGGAAATGTGTATAATAATCCCGAAATCGATTTTTTCGAGATGCCGATGGAAATTGCGGGCCAGTATTTTATTCACATTGAAGAGCAAGCGATTGTCGAAGAAGGCGGCGTTTTGCTCGATTATTTTGTCGAAGCGACAGATAATAATGGATTTACAAAACGCTCACCAATTTTACACACTTTTGTCGGAACTGGCGATGGAACGGGAACAGGTCCATCTGGTGATGCCGCTTCGTGGTTTCCCGAAATTCCGACAGCGGGTGAAAATGTTACAATTTATTACGATTTAGCAGAAGGCAGTT
>JADHUZ010000056.1 GCA_016784265.1 Fidelibacterota bacterium | reverse complement strand
TATTGTTCGGCATCCCGGTGAATTTGTCCGCTCTGCGATTCGACGGAAATACTACACAGGCGAGCATCACTACGATAGTTTCCGAATTACGCCGCTGGAAAATGATGTTGCGTTTTCTGAGTGGGACGATTTTTCGACGATTCAAAAAAATGCGTGGTTGTGGAACGCAACCAATCAATTTGCGGAAAAATTTGGTAAATCCGTTGAGAACAGTCGGTTTTTTCGATTCAATTTCAATCTGCGTTCGGAGAAAACAATCAGAGAGTTGTTCGAGTTTTTAGAATTGGGCAACGAACAGGTCAAAATCAATTTGAGAAAGAAATTGAATGCCCAAAAAACGGGTGATTTTCCAAAATTTTCGGAGTGGGACTCAATGCAGAAAAATGAATTACGCGAGATTTGTGGAAATTTATCTGATAAATATAATTACAATTTAACTTAGTTACAAATATGCGTAGATTATCGTTCTGGGAATGATTGAGAAAGAGTAAATTAGTGGACAAGAAAATCAAAAGCAGAGTTTTTATCATCGGCTTTGACGGTGCGACTTTTAATGTCATTCGCCCAATGTTAGCATCGGGAAAATTACCCAATCTGCAAAAAATTATTAATGAAGGTGCGCACGGGATTTTGAATTCGACATTGCCTGCGCACAGTTGTCCTGCGTGGACATCACTTGCCACTGGTGTTCATCCCGGAACACACGGAATTTATGGATTTTTCAATCGGCAAAAAGGCAAATATAGTTATCCAACTGTCAATTCCAACCAAATTCAATCTCCAACAATGTGGGAAATCCTCAGTGCACAAAATTACAAAATCGGTGTTGTGAATGTGCCAGTAACCTATCCACCAATGTCCGTTAATGGTGTGATGATTTCTGGAATGTTGAGCCCAGACATGAAAAGTGCATTTCATCCGCAATCGCTGTATTCTGAAATAAAAAAAGCCGTGCCAAATTATCAAGTGGAAGTGCGTTCGCCAGAGAAAAATGAAGAATATCTCGAAGAAGCATTTCAAAATATCCAACGACGAACGGCGCTGTTTAAACATTTGGTCGATTCCAACGATTTTGATTTTTTCATGAATGTTTATACCGAATTGGATAGGATTCAGCATTTTTATTGGGCGGCGATGGATTTAAAAAATCCGATGCATTCCAAGAATTTACCCGAAGCAATGAAAAATGGCATCGAGCAGACTTACAAAGCATTAGACCATTCGCTACACGATGTTTTTGAGCGAATGACTGACGATGATTTGTTGCTCATTGTGAGCGACCATGGATTTGAGGGGGTTTACAAACTATTTCGAGTCAACCAATGGCTAGAAAAAAATGGGTATTTGAAGAAAAAAATTGGTTTCGGCAAGATGATTGTCAAAATTAAAAAAATGCTGATTCGGATGGGATTGCAAACATTTTTCAGGAAAGTTCAAAAACGAGTTCCGATTGCAAAACAACACGATGTGAGCAATTTACCCTTCGTTCGCGACATTAATTGGAAAAAAACAAAAGCGATTTACGGTCCGAATATGGGGATAAATATCAATCGAAAAGGCGAGTATCCACAAGGAATTGTGAGTGATAAAGATTATGAATCGTTGTGTGATGAGATTATTGCAAAACTGAAAAAAACAACGGATTTGGATGGATTTTCACCATTTGAAGCAATTTACAAACGGGAAGAAATTCACAGTGGGCAAGCATTAAATTTAGCACCAGATATTCGAATGGTTTTGGGTCGTCGTCCTGATGGAAGCGGAAAATATCAACTCAACAGCGAATTTTCAGGAGATATTTTCGCCTATTCACCCCGCATTCACGCGAGTCATAAAAAAGAAGGTGTGATTTTTGCGTATGGGAAAAATGTGAAGTCAGGTGCGAAAATTGAAAATGCTGGAATTTGGGATATTTTGCCGACAGTTTTTTCTCATTTGGGTGCTAAAATTCCCAATCATGTAGAAGGTGAGACCATTTCTGAGATGTTTGAAAAAGAAAATTCGCTCAAATTTTACGACTATCAATCGCAAATCTCAGAAAAAAGTGAAGAAGAAATGAATAGTGAACAAGCCAAAAAAATTGAAAATCGCTTAAGAGAATTGGGTTATTTAGAGGATTGATTTTTGAAGCGTAAAATATTATTTGTTACTCCACATTTGCCAGATGAGCAATCTGGACACGCGGGAAGTGTCCTCATTTACCGAGAAATTGAAAAACTAAACCAAGATTATGATGTAACGCTCGTTTCACTTTGCACAAGAAGCGAATTATCACATTTGAATCGATTGAGTCATTGCTCTCAGGTGTTGCCTGTAATTCCAAGAAAACGATTTAAAAATATTGCTGTGTCAAAAACTTGGAATTTTATTTTGGAAATATGGAATTGGCTCAGATTTTTCCTACGAAATGAACCATATTGGATTTCGAAATATTATTTCCCACATTTTGCTGAGGAATTGACACAACTCAACAAATCCAACGATATTGATATTGCAATTTTTGAATCGAGCATTATGGCACAATATGTTCATAATGTGAAAGCGAAAATCAAAATTGTTCGTGAGCACGAAATTCCATTCAAAATGATTGAGGAATATCAAAATCGAACACGAAGTTTCTTTCAAAGAAAATATTGGAAATTTCAACATCAAAAATGGATTAGATATTTCGAAAATATTTATAAACATTTTGACAAAATTGTAACATTAACAGACGAAGATAAATCGGTATTGAGTCAAATTGTCAAATCTGACAAAATCACGACAATGCCACCGGGAATCGTTATTAATCCGCTGACAAAACCATCAAAAATTCAAAACAGTCTGTTTTTTATGGGCGCATTCAATCGTCGAGCAAATCGAGTGGCACTGAATAATTTTATCGGAAATATCTTTCCGAAAATACTGGAGAAATTGCCCGATACTGAATTATGGATCATCGGGAATAAACCACCTGCAAGATTTACGAAAACTCCACCGGACGGCGTGAATTTTATCGGTTTTATCGATGAAATTGAAGAATTCTTGGAAAAAGGTTCTGTGTTTATTGCCCCGATTCTTGTCGGGAGCGGTTTGAAAATGAAAATTCTACATGCGATGGCTCGCGCATTGCCTGTTGTTACAACCAAAGTTGGATCCGAGGGCATCTCTGCGCAAAATGAAAAAGATTTGATTATCGCAAAAGATGACGATGCGTTCATTAATGGAATTGTATCGTTATTATCCAACGAAAAAAAGCGTGCAAAAATGGGTAAAAATGCACGAAAATTTGTTCAAAATATGCATTCTGTTGAAGCCGATACAACACGCTGGATTGATTTAATCGAACAATTGTGCCGTGAATAACCGACAATCGGTAGAAAAATTAGCCAAAGAATCGGGTATTGTTTTTGTGGGAACAGTGATTGGTTATTTTTTCCGTTATGGAATTCTCATCTTTATCGCACGAATGTTCTCTGCGGCGACAGTCGGTATTTATTCGCTCGGCTTAACGCTGACAACAATTTCTGCAAACATTGGAAGATTGGGACTTCCGACAGCAACAACACGATTTACGGCAGAATTTCGAGCATCTGAATCGCACTCAAAAATCCGCTCGCTGTTTCGTTTTTCATTGGTTGTCGCGAGCATTTCTGCTGTTTTGATGGCTTTGATTCAATTTGGATTTGCCGAACGCTGGATAAATTTGATGTCGAAAAGCACAGAAAATGGAACAATGCAAATTTCTGTGATTCGTCTGTTTGCGCTGACTGTTCCGCTTTCGGTTTTGACGAATATTGCGCTTGCCATCACGCAAGGTTACAAAGTGATGAAATATCGTGCAATCGTGATGAATTTTATTCAACCATTCGTGCTATTTTTGAGTTTATTAATTTTGATGAATTTCGGTTGGGCGGAAGATTCAATTTGGTTTGCGTTTGTGATTTCTTATGTTTTTGCCACATTTTTTGCGTTTTATTTTCTGCGGCGATTCGTGTCCATTTTTCAGACGGGCGAATCTATAAAAAGAAGCGAAATTGTCCGATTCGCCTTGCCAGCGATGCTGGGTTCAACGCTCACGATGTTTGTGATGATGGCGGATGTTTGGGTGATTCGGTTTTATCTCGGCACGGAAGAAGCGGGATTTTATTATCCAGCGGCACGGACATCAATTTTAATCCGAACAATTTTATTTGCGTTTATGTCCATTTTTTCTCCAATTGTGAGCGAATTGGTCAAAAAAGGCGATTTTTCTGCACTCGAAAAACAATTCAAACTGGCAACAAAATGGATTTTACATCTTGCTGTGCCTTCAATTTTGTTTTTCCTCGTAGCAGGACAGGATATTTTACACATTTTTGGCGCAAAATACGCCCATCGTTCACTCGAAACGCTGTGGCTTTTGAATTCTGGCAGATTTATCGCCGCTGCAGTTGGTCCAGTTGGAATGATGATTTTGATGAGTGGCAGAGCCAAATTAGAACTTTGGAACAATCTAATCGCGACAATTGTATTTTTCGTAACGGCGGCAGTTTTGATGGATTTCAATCGCTCAATTACTTCGGTCGCGTGGGCAGTTTTGATTTCTCGCGCGGTTCTTAATTTACTTCGCGCAATTGAAGTGCGGAAAATTTTTGGAATGACTGCGTATCAAATCAACAATTGGAAATCGTTTTTCTCGGGATTTGTCGCCACAGGAATTACATATTTTTGGATGCAAAGCGGAGTTTTTGATGATTTCAAATTTCGTTTAATTTCATCGGCAATGCTGTTTTTGATTGTGTATCTTGGAACATTAAAATTGTGTAAATTTGACGACGAAGACGAGATTGTTTTCAATGCGTGTCGCAAGAAAATGAAGCGCTGGTAATGTTTGAAAACTGAAGAAATGGAGATTTATGCAGGAAAAAATTGAGAAATTTATAAAAAGTCCAAGTTTCATCGCTTTTGTGGTGTTTTTTGTGGCGGGATTGGTGGTGTTTCATGAATTGCTTTTGGTAGGAAAAGTGTTTTTCTCGAGTGATGCTGTTTCGGCTCGTGCCGTCGCACCAATGATGAAAGAGTATTTTTTTGAAACTGGCGATTATCCGTTGTGGAATCCGTATGTTTTTTCTGGAATGCCGGGATTTCACGCGCTCACATTTACACTTTTCGCCTATTTTCCGCATATTTTAACGCTTCCACTTCGTGCTATTGGTGCATCAAATTTTTGGATATATTTCGGTTATTTTCTGCTCGCCGCGATGGGAACTTATTGGCTCGTGCGCCGCTGGACTTCCCAAATTCCTGCAATTTTTTCTGGATTGGCATTTATGCTCACGCCATTTTTAGTCGCGATGAAAACAGCAGGACACGGCTCGCAGATGATTGCCGTTTCGTTCATTCCAATCATTTTTTATTCCATCGTGCGAATGTGGGAGGAAAAGTCGCTCCGATGGTCGGCAATTTCGGCAATTTTACTCGGCATTCAGATGCAGAGAGCGCACATTCAAATCACCTATTACACGCTGATTTTGGTCGGGATTTTTTCGGTGTTTCAAATCGTAAAAATGCTTCGCGAAAAAGACAAGGAAACAGGGAAAACTGTTCTCAAATCATCGCTCGTTCCGATTGGAGCGTTGCTAATGGCGGCGGTAATTTATCTGCCTGTTTACAATTATATCGAATTTTCCACTCGTGGCGGAAGCGGCGGCGGAACGGGACTTGAATATGCGACTGGCTGGTCATTTCACCCAGCCGAAATGTTAACATTTTTACATCCGACATTTTTTGGTGGAGTCGGCGATGTACCGTATTGGGGCTGGATGCCGTTTACACATCACACAAATTATTTTGGGATTTTGGTGCTGATTTTGGCGAGTTTTGCGCTGGCAAATCGGAAAACGCCACATCGCTGGTTTTGGACGAGTTTTATCGGATTTTCGTTGCTCGTCTCGTTCGGTAAATTTTTCGGACTTTACGAGTTGCTGTATAAATTTTTACCATTTTTTAATAAATTTCGTGTGCCTTCGATGATTTTGATTTTGTTGCAATTTTCAATGGCAATTTTAGCAGGAATAGGTTTTCAACAAGTGATCGAAAAGTTTGAGAAAAAACCGACATTTACAATTTTCGGAATCGTCGCAGGAATCGTCGCCATCGTTTCATTTTGGCTTTCGCAAAATTACGAAACAATTGAAAAGTTTGGGCAAATGGCGATGCAATACAAAGTTTCCGTCAATCAAATTTCGAGCATATTTTGGCAAGCAGTTTCAAAAGATGGTGTAATTTCGTTTTTTATTGTGATTCTTGGTTTGGTTGCAATTTTTTGGACTAAAAACGATGCGGTGAAATGGAAGAAGTTGGGGATGATTTTCATTGGATTGATGCTTTTGGATTTATGGCGAATCGATGCACGACTGATCGAACCTGTGGATGCATACGAAATGAAAAAACCGTTTAAAACGACGCGACTTATTCAAGCGATAAAAAAATCTCGTTCTGATGATACATATCGTGTTTTTCCGACGGGAAAAATGTTTACGGACAAACGATGGGCACGGCATCGAATAGGCTCGGTTGGCGGATATTCTGCCGCGAAAATGCAACGATATCAATCATTTATGGAACGCGAGCCATTTGCACAATCGAATGTAAATCAATATCTGCGGATGCTGAATGTTGGATTTATTATCGGTCCAAATGGCAAAAAATGGCAACCGTTTGAGCCGTTTTTGGAACGAGCATTTTTCCCAAAATCTGTAAAAAGCGTGCAAAATTTTGATGTTGCGTTAGATTCCATTTTGTCACCGAATTTTAATCCAAAATCCGTCGCATTTGTCGAAACCAATCGAGAAATTCCGAGTAATTCGGGTCAAGGAAGTGCGACGCTTTTAGATTACAAATTGGATGCGTTTTCATACGAAGTGGAAAGTGAAATCGAGCAATTGCTTGTAATAAGCGAGACATTTTTTCCGCACGGTTGGGTTGCGAAAATTGACGATAAACTGACCGAAATTTATGCAGTAAACGGAATTTTACGCGGCATTATCGTTCCGTCTGGAAAATCGGTTGTTTCGATGGAATTTGCTCCAAGCGATGTGAAATTCGGTGCGATTCTTTCTTTGAGTTCGTTTTTGATTTTGTTAATTCTCGTTGGTTTCACTTTCCGAAAATCTCCAGAAAGTGAAGTATAGAAGCACATGATTCAAGCATACAAAAAAGCCGTTGGAATCAAAGCAGGAATTCTTGTTCTCGGACTTTTACTTGCAGCTAGCGTATTGTATTACACTTTTTCTTTGGTAAGAACGATGCGTGATGAAAACAGAAAATATCTTTCATTCTATGCTAAAATGTACGCAAAAGCCGCTACGGATCCTGATTTTGAAAATTTCGATTTTTTGTTTACAGAAGTCATCCAAAATTCTCAATTCCCGATGATTTTTGAGGATGAAGAGGGAAATCTTGGCGGGAAAAACTTACAACGAAATGATTATCCCAAGCAAACGCTCGAAAAGATGAAACAGCGGATGGATTCGGAAAACCAGCCAATTCCTATTCCGTATGGCGAACGAATTTTGGGAACAATTCATTACGGTGATTCTTCGATTATTCA
>JADHUZ010000055.1 GCA_016784265.1 Fidelibacterota bacterium | reverse complement strand
TGGCATGAATAAGAACGAAAACCAATATTTTGCTGGTTTTGCTTTGGAAACAGAACACGCTGAACAAAATGCGCTCGCAAAGATGAAACAAAAAAACTGCGATTGCATGGTGGTCAATTCTCCGGAAGGATTTGGTAGCAACGACAATTCTGTAACATTAATTTTCCCCGAACATCCTTCTCTGCGATTCGACAAACTTTCAAAACTGGAAATCGCAGATAAACTCTTCGATTCCATTTTAAAACAGATCAATGAGTGAATCAGATTATTATTCATACTTGCGACAAATTCATGAACTTTATGGCGATGAAATTTTTGTAACTTTTCCGGAAACGATGCAAACATATTCCTTATCAGATTTTGAAAACGAAATCAACGCTTGCGAGAAATGTTCGCTTGGGAAAACTAGAACAAAATTTGTTTTTGGTGTGGGCAATCCGCAGAGTCCGATTGTCTTCGTCGGCGAAGCACCCGGGAAAGATGAGGATTTACAAGGCGAACCGTTTGTCGGCAGAGCCGGAAAATTGCTTGATAAGATTTTTGCCGCTATAAATCTTTCGCGAGAGGATGTTTACATTTGCAATGTTTTAAAGTGCCGGCCACCGCAAAACCGAGACCCACTGCCTTCAGAAATTGAACTGTGCGAGCCATATCTTTTACGACAATTGGAAATTATTCAGCCCGGATTGATTGTTGCTTTGGGTAGAATTGCCGCTCATACACTTTTAAAAATTAAAGACAGAATGATGGACATGCGCAAACAAACATACATTTATCACGGAATTCCGATGAAGGTAACATATCATCCTTCTGCACTGCTGCGAAATCCATCGTTCAAAAAACCGGCATGGGAAGATTTCAAAGAAATTTTAGCAGTCTATAATCAAATTCTTTCGGAAAGGAGCACGAATGGCTGAGAATGAAATGCAACGAGTTCCTCCGCAATCTATCGAAGCAGAAGAATCGGTGTTGGGTGCAATGCTTTTGGATAATCGCGCTGTTTCCAAAGTAATCGAAATATTGAACGAAGATGCTTTTTACAGAGAAAATCACAGCATTATTTATGGCGCTATGATTGCGTTGTTCAGTGAAAACGAACCAATTGACCAACTGACGGTGATGGAAAAATTAAAAAAAGGGAAGAAATTAAAATCCATCGGCGGTGCATATTATTTAGCAGAATTAGCCGACCGTTCTCCAACCGCCGCAAATGTGCAATTTCATGCGAAAATTGTGCTTGAAAAATATATTTTACGTAAGCTCATTCAGACCGCAGGAAGCATCGCAGAACGCGCTTACGAATGTCGTGAAGGCGTTACGGATTTACTTGAAGAAGCCGAGCAAGATGTTTTTAAACTTTCGGAAAGTCGTCTGCGAGATGGGTTTCAATCCATTACCCCAATTTTGCATGACACATTTGAGCGCATCGAAAAACTTCATGATGTGGAAGGTGGCGTTACTGGTGTTCCTTCTGGATTCGCGAATTTGGATAATTTAACAGCCGGATTTCAACGGTCAGATTTGATTATCATAGCAGGTCGTCCTTCTATGGGCAAAACAGCATTAGCTCTGACGATGGCACGGAATGCTTCCGTAGAACACAATGTTACTGTCGGTTTTTTCAGTTTGGAGATGTCAAATTATCAATTGTCATTGCGATTACTCACTGCCGAAACCAGAGTGAATGCACATAAAGTGCGTTCCGGAAAACTAAGCAAAGAAGAATGGCAAACGCTGAGTGCCGGTGTCGGACGTTTGGCAGAAGCACCCATTTTTACTGACGATAAAGCCGGCATTTCGATATTGGAAATCCGCGCAAAAGCCCGAAGATTAAAAGCCGAACATAATGTCGGATTGATTATTGTTGATTATTTGCAACTAATTGCGCCACCAAAAGGCGCAAATAATCGAGAGCAAGAAATTTCCATTATTTCCCGTTCACTCAAAGCACTTGCAAAAGAACTTGATATTCCTGTTGTAGCATTATCGCAGCTTTCACGTGAAGTGGAAAAACGCGGCAAGGAAAAACGTCCTGTGCTATCGGATTTGCGTGAATCCGGCGCAATCGAACAAGATGCTGATGTTGTCATGTTCGTGTATCGTCCCGAAATGTATGGAATAAAAGTAGATAATGATGGAAATTCACTCGAAGGTGTTGCTGAAATAATCATCGGAAAACAACGGAACGGTCCGACCGGCACAGCAAAAATGACCTTCATTCGCGATTATGCGAAGTTTGAGCAGTATGCGGAAGATGTTTACACAAAAGACGTTCCATTTTGAGTCCACCCAATTTTATAGGACAAATTTTACCGACAACTCGAAATACACCGAAAGAATTTAAACAAATACTTTCCGTTTACGGGAAAAATCCTCCCAACGACGAAGATAAGGAAAAATTGTGGCAAGCATTTCAGTTCGGTAAACAAGCACACGCCGGACAGCTGCGACATAGCGGCGAAGAATATTTTCATCACTGTATCGAAGTGGCAAAAATTCTGATCGAAATGAAAATGGACACCACAACAATTGTGGCGGCAATTCTCCACGATGTGCTGGAAGACACTAAAGTGACCAAAAAACAACTTACCGAAGAATTCGACACAGAAATTACAACACTGGTTGACGGAGTTACAAAATTGGGCGGTATTGATTTTCAATCTCCTCAAAAAAAACAAGCGGATAATTTTCGGAAACTGTTACTTTCGGTTGCGGAAGATATACGAGTGTTGATTATCAAATTTGCCGATCGAATGCACAATATGCGGACAATCAATTTTCTTCCTCAGATAAAACAACGGCGAATTGCGGAGGAAACGCTGAGTGTGTATGCTCCTTTGGCGCATCGCATGGGAATGGCGCGAATCAAATGGGAATTAGAAGATTTAGCATTAAAAGCAATTGACAATGAAGAATACAACTCCATCCTAAAACAAGTAAAAGATTCTAGGAATGAACGAGAAAAATATATCCGTCAAGTAATCAAGCCGATTTCAAAAAATTTAAAAGAACAAGGAATTCCGGATTTTAAGATATTTGGACGGGCGAAGCATTATTTCAGCATTTATCGAAAAATGAAAAATCAAAACCGCCCGTTTGAAGATATTTTTGATTTGTTAGCAATCCGAATCATCGTGCCGGAATTGGCAGATTGTTATCGTGCGCTTGGATTGATTCACAATATGTATTCGCCGATTGATCATCGTTTTAAGGATTTTATTGCGAAACCAAAACGAAACGGCTATCAATCGGTCCACACAACCATTATTGGTCCATCTGGCAAAATGGTCGAAATTCAAATTCGCACAGAAGAAATGGATCAAATTGCCGAAGAAGGCATTGCCGCTCATTGGATGTACAAAGAAGAAGGATTCAGCATCGAGTGGGAAAAATCTGTAAGTTGGCTCCGACAAATTGTATCTGCCTTGCAGGATGATTCGGCTGATTCTCAGGAATTTATGGATCTTTTGAAAATCGATCTTTTTAAGGATGAAATTTTCGTCTTCACGCCGATGGGCGATTTAAATCAACTTCCGGCAAATTCCACACCTGTGGATTTTGCTTATGAAGTCCACACTGAAATTGGAAATCATTGTATCGGTGCAAAAGTAAATGGAACCATTGTTCCTCTGAATCACGAATTGCAAAATGGCGACCGCGTTGAAATTATCACTTCTAGCACACACACGCCTTCATCTGCATGGTTGAAAAGTGTCAAAACGTCCAAAGCAAAAGTCGCTATCAAAAAATGGATCAAAAAACAGCAGCACGAATCAGCGACAAAAATTGGAAAAACCATTCTCGAAAAAGAATTCCGCAAACGTGGCGAAATGAAAATTTTCAAAAGCCTGAAAAATCATCTTCATCTTTTCGGATACACTGAATTAAATTCATTGTATTTAAATATCGGAAATGGCAATTTGACTTTTCGCGCTGTTGTGAAAAAACTTTTTCCCGACGAACAAGACAAAGCAGATTTTGATGAAGAAACGCAGAAAATAGGATTTTTACAACGAGCGCGGCAAGGTGCAAAAGGTGTCAAAATCGACGGCGTGAGCAATATCATGTTGCGATTTGCAAAATGTTGCAATCCAGTGCCAGGAGATGCAATTGTGGGATTCATCACACGAGGGAAAGGTGTTTCCATTCACCGAAGTGATTGCAAAAATATTTCACCAGATGTACAAGATACGGATAGAATTTTGGACGTTGAATGGGATGTGAAAGGCAAACAAGATTTTATGGTTCGATTACGAGTTGAAGGCGAGGACAGAAAAAATATTATCAAAGATATCACGGAAGTGCTTGGCTCGTCTGATGTCAATATTCACAGTTTGGAAATGCGGGCTGTGGATGGCGTTGCAATCGGTCAGATTGTCCTGTTTGTCCACAATCTCAAACAGTTGAAAACACTAATTCAGAGAATAGAATCTTTGCCCGGAATAATTTCCATAAACAGAAAATAAAAAGGAAAAAACATGACAAAAACCATAACAAAACGAGATATCATCAACGAAGTTGCGAAAATGGCAAATCTTAGCCAACAACAAACCGATAAGATTGTGAATCAAGTGTTTCACACGATGGTTGATTTTTTAATTCATGCCAATCCGTCCGTTCGGATAGAAATTCGGAACTTCGGCGTTTTTGAGGTCAAGCCAACCAAAGCAAAACCCAAAGCGCGCAACCCGCGAACAAACGAAATAATTTATGTACCAGCGCACAGAAAAACACGGTTCAAACCCGGAAAAGCAATTCGCGATGAATTACGTAAACCGCTCAAATAATTGAAAAGAATTTGTGCATTAGATTTTGGATTTCGTCGCATTGGATGGGCGCTTTCCGATCTGTCTCAAATTTTGGTGGCTTCATCTGGAGCATTTGAATATCACGCAACCGAGAATGTAATTGGCGTAATACAAACTCTGATTAAAGAAAAATCGGTAGAAAAAATCGTACTCGGCTATCCGTTAAATATGCAAGGAGAAAAAACGAAGCAAACTGAAAGCACGATAAAATTTCAGCAAACGTTAGAAAAGGTGATATCAATTCCGATAGAACTTTTTGATGAACGGCTTTCATCTGTGCAAGCCGGTCGAAACCTACACAAAATGGGAATCCGCACTGGACATCAAAAAGGAAAAGTAGATGCAATGGCGGCATCTCTAATTTTGGAGACGTGGCTTCAAAGAAAGGCGTTTCGGTCTCACCGTGAATAAAAAACTGACACCAATTATCGCAGGGATTTTGCTCGGATTGAGCTATCCCCCATTTCCGACAGGAATTTTTGCGTGGTTTGCGTTTGTTCCACTTTTGTTTTATTGGAAAAACCATCAAGATTGGAAAAAATCCGGCTACATTGCAGGAATATTCGCAAATCTCGTTGCGTTTCATTGGTTGGCGCAAAACAACGGTGTCCATTGGACAATCGCTTTATTGACGATGATTTTATCCGTGATGTTTCTGGCGTTGAACTTCCTCATTTTAGGTTGGATTTTGCAACGTTTTTATCGCTCCATTGGTGAAAAAGCGTTTTGGTTTTTTCCGGTGATTTGGGTAATGATCGAATGGTTGCGCATGTTCACTTCGTTGGCGTTTCCGTGGGGCTCGATTGGTAGCAGTCTTTTATTTTCGGAATCACTCGCGCAAATGGCATCTTTCGGTGGTGTTTTGGGAATTGGTTTTTGGATTTGCACTTTGAATTTGCTGATTTTTTTCGCTTTTTCTCAATTTCGGATGCGGTGGATTATCTGGATTGTAATTTGGATTTTTGTTCCATTTTTGGCTGGAAAAATGCTAACTCATCAAGATTTGACAACACAAAAAACTATCAATATCGGAATTGTCCAGCCAAATGTTGATCCCAACGCAAAATGGAGTAAAGCATTCCGCATGAGAAACACACAAATTTTGGATAGCCTTTCACAACAAATTTTAGAAATCGCACCAGAAACTGATCTAATTATTTTGCCAGAAACGGCTGTTTCCGCATGGCTACGAAAAAATCGAAACGAACAGCAATGGATTTGGAATCTGGTTGAATCCAATAAAATTTCTATTTTGACAGGATTTCGAGATTACGAAAAAAACAACGGCAAAATCTTATATTTCAATAGTTCGGGGTTTTTCTCGCCAAATGGCAATTTTGATTTTAATCCAAAATCTATTTTGGTTCCGTTCGCTGAATATGTGCCGTTTTCCTTCATTTTCGGATGGTTGGATTATCTAAATTTGGGACAGGCAAATTTTGAATCCGCGCAAGAAATAAAATTATTCCACGCCATAACAAAAAAGAATGAAAACGTAACTCTCGCTTCTGAAATTTGCTACGAATCCTCTATTCCCAACTTATGTCAGCAATTTGTGCAAAAAGGCGCAGAAATTGTGGCAGTCATCACTAACGACGGCTGGTATGGGAAAAATTCCATCGAGCCAGCACAACACGCGCATTTGGCAAGACTGCGCGCAATCGAAAATCGAACTCCTGTCGTTCGCTCTGCGAATACCGGCGTTTCTTGCGTGATTGATCCATTTGGTCGAATCGTCAGCAAATTGGGAAATGCAGAACGCGGCATTTTGACTGCAAATGTGCCCATCGCACAAAACGGTACATTTTACACAAAATTCGGCGATTGGATCGGCTGGTTCGCATTCGGCGTGATTCTATTTGGTTTTATTAAATTTCGGAGGAAAACATGAGAATATTTTTGCTCATTTTATGCGGAATTTTATCAGCACAAGATGTTATCACGATGGAAAAAATTTACGCAGATGCCGCTCAACAAATTATATTATCCGCACATGAGAATTTTTCCTACAAAATTGTGACGGAAAATCATCAGGAGTTGGCAACAATTTTAGAATCCAAATTGCATCGAGAAAGCGCAGAAAATACTGGAATCGTGCGCTTGCAAACTGCACGAATGGAAGCAATTTTGCAAGATGATTCCTATCTTCTGCTTTTTGAATTGCCAGTCGAATTTGAAGAAATTGAGCATCGCACAATAACCATAAATTTGAAATATTCCATGCCAAAATATTCAGAAAATCCGCTGCCGAAAGGTTTTTCCATCCTGACCAACAAAAAACATACGATTCTCAATTGGACATTGAAAAGCGCTTTCACACTTGGCATTATTGCATTATTTTACGCATACAGATTTTAGGAGATTTTGATGAGATACTTTTCCATTTTTTTTATCGCGGCATTTATCGGTTTTCAGCCAGTCGGATATTCTCAGGTTTCAAAAAAGAATGCCATGCTATCTTCCCTGATTTTACCCGGTACGGGCGAGATAAAATTAAATCATACAAAACGCGGTATCGGATTTATCCTTTCTGAGATTGCTTTTTTATCGTCTGCGTATGGATTTTATCAATGGTCGGAATGGCGAAACGAAGATGCAATTTCCTACGCCGCCATCCATGCTGATATTGATTTGCGTGGCAAGGATGAGCAGTTTTTTCTCTGGATGGCGCAATATGACAATATGGACGAATTTAACGAAGATCGAGAACATTATCGCGATCCTGAGAATTATCTTTCTGCAGAAAATGGCGAAAATTGGGAATGGGACAAAGAA
>JADHUZ010000054.1 GCA_016784265.1 Fidelibacterota bacterium | reverse complement strand
GGCGAGGAAATCTCTATCATCGCTTTGGTGAGTGGAACGGATTACAAGTTATTCACGCCATCGCAGGATCACAAGGCACGATTTGAGGGCGACACTGGACCAAATACTGGCGGAATGGGTGCATATGCGCCAGCACCGCTGGCTACGCCAAATTTGATTAACGAGATTGAAAGAATAGTAATTTTGCCAACTCTTGATGGATTGAAAAAAGATGGAGAATCGTATTTGGGATTTTTGTATTTTGGCTTGATGATGACAGTAGATGGTCCCAAAATTTTGGAATACAATTGCCGATTGGGTGATCCTGAAACTCAGGTGATTTTACCGCAATTGGAATCGGATTTGTTGGATGCAATTGAATTTGCACTCAGCGGAAATTTAGCAAACTGCGACTGGAAACTTGCGGATGATTACGCTGTTGGAATTGTCGCCGCTTCGGATGGCTATCCAGAATCGTATGAAAAAGGCAAAGAAATTTCTGGACTCGACTCGGTTAAAAATGCGACGGTTTTTCAAGCGGGAACAAAGATGGAAAATGGAAAGTTGCAAACTTCTGGTGGTAGAGTTTTGTTGGTTACAGCGCAAGATAAATCACTGAAAAATGCACAAAAAACGGCATATCGAGAATTAGAAAAAATATCATTTGACGGTATGATTTTCCGTAAAGATATTGCAGAAAAAGGCATAAGAAGGTTGGAAAATGAGTAAGAAATTTTATCTATCGGACATCCAAAAAGATTTTGGAATAATTGGTCATTCGCTCGAAATTGAACAAGTTGTTTCTACGGTTTCGCAAGTTGCATTTTCTAATATTTCTGTGCTAATAACTGGCGAAAGTGGCACAGGAAAAGAGGTTGTTGTAAATGCAATTCACAAACATTCGCCCAGAAAACACAAGCCATTGGTTTCTGTCAATTGTGGCGCAATTCCTGCTGGGCTAATTGAAAGCGAGCTATTCGGGCATAAAAAAGGTGCATTCACAGATGCAAAAGACGACCGCCGTGGCTATTTTGAGGAAGCAGATGGCGGGACGATTTTTTTGGATGAAATTGGTGAAACACCGATGGAAACGCAAGTTCGATTGCTTCGGGTTTTGGAGCAAGGTGAATTTATGCGTGTTGGCGATTCCAAAAAACGCCGTGTAGATGTGCGAATTTTGGCGGCGACGAACCGAGATTTACGGGAAATGGTAACTCAAGGCAGATTTCGCCAGGATTTATATTTTCGATTGAAAGCAGTAAATATCCAACTGCCGCCATTGCGAAAACGCCGCGAAGATATTCCGCTTTTTATCGAGTATTTTGCACGAAGATATTCCAATTTTAACAATATTCCATTTGCGGGATTTTCGCCAGATGCTATGGAAATTCTTCAAAATTACGAATGGGAAGGCAATGTGCGCGAACTCAAGAATTTTGTCGAAAGTATGATGGTTTTGGAAGGTGGCGCACCGATAAAATCTGAGGCTGTTCATAGGTTTTTATTTGCTGATAAGCCTGAATCATCAATTTTTTCTTCCAATCAAAATTTGCCAGTTTTGACGGGAAATACGCCATCGCAAGCAGCACAAAGTGTGATTTTGCAACAATTATTTTTGTTGCGGCAGGAAGTAGCGGAAATTAAACAACAATTATCCACAGGCGTGCGACAGATGACGCATTTTTTACCAGCCAAAGCGAGTAAAACAGAAGAATTTCAACCGTTGTCAGAGCCGGCAGATAAACAGGAAATTCTTGTTGTTGAGGAAGAAAAATCAAAAATGACAATACGCGAAATGGAAAAAAAATTAATTGTGGAAACACTGAAGAAAAATCATTATTCACGGCGACAAACGGCGAAAGATTTGGAAATCAGCGAGCGAACTTTGTACCGAAAAATCAGCGAATATGGGTTGCAATGAACTTGACATTGGAAGAAGAAACGATTCAATGTTTGAAAATGACAGATGATATGAATTTATCAACACATTTGTGCAATGAAAAATTGGCTGATGAATTGTTTAGCAAAATTTCCGACCATGCAAGACTAATTAAATCAATCAAAGACAGGATTGAGATTTGAATCGGATTGTTGGAGTTTTGATTGGATTTTTTCTGATTTCCTGCGGGATTTATACTTTTCGTGGTTCGATTCCTCCGCATATTCGCACGGCAGAGATTCGCACTTTCGAAAATCAAACGGCAGAATTTGGAATCGAAGACAGATTTATCGAAGTGATTGATAGCATTTTGGTGAGTGAAAATTTACTGAAAATCGTAGATAGCGATGGCGATTCAATTTTTGAAGGGACAATTCAATCCATAATCGACAAGCCACAGGAATATGATGTTGGTGAAAATGTAGAAACTTATCGCATTTCAATGAAAATATCGGCTTCGTGGTTTGACACGAAAAATAACAAAATGCTCGCCGAAAAGGATTTGAATCGGTTTGCAGATTATCCAAGCGACAGTTTGGTTGTCGGTAGAAATCGTGCGTTGAATGAAGTGATACAAAAAATTTCAAAAGATATTGTGAATTTGACGGAAGTGGGATGGTGAAAGGAACGATGAATCAATATTTTATCATTTCAGCATTGAAAGATTTTATGATTGAAAAAGCGGAAAGAAACAATCTGTGTAAACTGTGGTTAAAAGATGGTAAACAAAAAAGAAAGGCAAAATGAAAATAGTAAAAATTAAAAATATCGCCGAGTTTGTCGGTGAGGAAGTAAAAATTCAAGGTTGGTTGCATAATTTACGAGCCAGTGGAAAGATTTGGTTTCCGATATTTCGGGATGGAACTGGGCTTTTGCAAGGCGTTGTGTTCAAAGGCGAAGCCGAAGACGAAACTTTTGAGATGAAAAATGTTCTGACGCAAGAATCGTCGGTGATTGTCAGCGGTGAAGTGCGGAAACATCCGAAAAAAGAGGAATATGAACTCGGCGTGAAACATATCGAAATCGTGCAAATCGCGGAGGAATATCCGATTTCCAAAAAAGAACATGGCGTTGATTTTCTGATGAATAATCGGCATTTATGGTTGCGTTCAAAACGACAAATGGCGATAATGAAAGTGCGTCACGAAATTATCAAAGCGATTCGTGACTTTTTCGATGAGCGCGATTTTGTGCTGATGGATTCGCCGATGTTCACGCCGAATGCTTGTGAAGGCACCTCAACGCTATTTGAAACGGAATATTTTGGTAGAATGGCATATTTGACACAAAGTGGACAATTATATGCCGAAGCGGGCGCGATGGTATTTGGCGATGTTTATACGTTTGGTCCGACATTTCGTGCGGAAAAATCAAAAACGCGTCGGCATTTGACGGAATTTTGGATGGTTGAGCCCGAAATGGCATATTGCGATTTGGATCAAGATATGGATGTTGCCGAAGATTTTATCATGTTTATTTTGGGGCGTGTTTTGGCAAATCGCCGTGAAGAATTGGCAATCTTAGAGCGAGATGTGTCAAAATTGGAGAAAATTCGGAAACCATTTCCGCGAATCACTTATGAAGAAGCGGTGGAAATTTTGCGCAAGAATGGTGTTGATTTTCAGTGGGGCGGTGATTTGGGTGCAACGGATGAGACGATAATTGGTGAGCATTTTGATGCGCCTGTGATGATTCATCGTTGGCCCCGCGAATGCAAGGCATTTTACATGAAACGCGACCCGAAAGATGATAGGCTTGCACTTGGTGTGGATGTGATTGCGCCAGATGGATTTGGTGAAATTATCGGTGGCGCACAGCGTGAGGATGATTTGGATTTGCTGTTAAAGCGAATTAAAGAAGAAGGTTTGGACGAAAAAGATTTTGATTGGTATCTCGATTTGCGTCGTTACGGAAGCGTGCCGCATGCGGGATTCGGAATGGGATTAGAGCGCGTCGTGGCGTGGATTTGTAATCTTGACCATGTGCGTGAAACGATTCCTTTTGCAAGAACAATGGGGAGGTTGGAGCCATAAATGAGTGGAACAAATTTGAAAAAAACTGTTCATTTGATTGTGTCTGGCAAAGTGCATGGCGTTTGGTTTCGTTGGGATACACGGCAATGGGCTACGAAATTTGAAATTACTGGTTGGGTGAAAAATCTGTTAAATGGCAATGTCGAAATCATGGCAACTTCGGATAATTCCAAGATGCTATCCGAATTCATCGAACAAGTGGAAATTGGCTCACCCGCCTCTTTAGTTGATCATGTTGAAATCAATTGGCTTGGCGAAGTGATTGAATTCGATTCTTTCACAATTAAAACCTGATGCTACCAAAATTTACACTTGCGCAAATTAACCCAACGGTTGGCGCATTGCGTGAAAATGCGAACAGAATTATTTCTATCATTGACCAAAATGATGGTGAATCAATTGTGGTTTTTCCCGAACTTTCAGTTTTGGGTTATCCGCCACAAGACTTGCTGAACGATTCTGAATTTATTCAATTTGCGCTGGAAGAAAATCAGCGAATCATTCAATATACTGAAGGAAAATTTGCTATTTTCGGCTCGATTCTTCAGGAAAGGAATGTCCTTTTTAATGTGGCAATTATCGCTCAAAATGGAAGACAAATCGCAACGATTAAAAAACGACTTCTGCCGCGCTACGATGTTTTTAATGAGCGTCGTTATTTTGAAGCAGGGAAAACGGCAAATCCAGTTTCAATAAATTGGAGCGGTGAGCAAATTAGACTTGGAATTGAAATTTGTGAGGATTTGTGGGACGATGATTATAATTTCAAGGTTACTGAGGAATTGATTCAAAACGGAGCGGAGATCATTATTAATGTTTCCGCATCGCCATTTTACACAGGCAAATCAAGCCGTAGGATACAGTTGGCACGACGCAAATCGCTTAAAACGCCGCTTGTATATTGCAATCTCATCGGAGGGCAAGACGAACTGATTTTTGATGGAAACAGTTTCGCAATCAATGAAAAAGGAAAACTCGTCGCCCAACTTAATTCGTTTGAAGAAGAACTTAAAGAGATAAAATTAACTTCCGAAATTACAGAGGAGTTAACACTTGAAAAGCCAGAAGATAACTTTCGTGCGATCTCGTTAGGAATTCGGGATTATTTCCGAAAATCTGGTTTGGAAAAAGCCGTTATTGGACTTTCGGGCGGTATAGATTCGGCAGTTGTTGCTGTGATTGCCGTGGACGCGCTCGGAAAGGACAACGTAACTGGAATTACGATGCCGTCTCGTTTTTCATCGCAGCATAGTATTGACGATGCGAAACAACTTGCCGAAAATCTCGAAATTTCATTTTTACATGAGCCAATTGATGAAATTTTTCAACAATATCTTGGAAAAATAAAGATATTCCGCAAACCATTTGACACAACCGAAGAAAATATACAAGCGCGAATTCGTGGCAATTTATTAATGGCGTGGGCGAATAAAAATCATGCGATGGTTATTTCCACAGGAAACAAAACAGAACTCGCGCTCGGCTATTGCACGCTTTATGGTGACATGTCGGGAGGCTTGGCGGCAATCAGCGATTTAAATAAAATTGAAGTTTATGAAATTGCACGGTGGTTTAATAAATTTCGCGGGGCGGAAATCATCCCAAAATCGACTGTTGAGAAAATTCCTTCCGCAGAATTAGCAGAAAATCAGATTGATCCGTATGATTACGAAGTGGTAAGTCCGCTCGTAGATTTGTTGATAACTGGGCACTTTTCGGATAAAGCGTTGGTCGAGATGGGCTATGATTTATCGTCTGTTAGAGAGTTAAAACGGCAGATTCAAATTTTTGAATACAAAAGAAAGCAGGCGGCACCTGGAATTCGGGTTTCGCCGAAAGCGTTTGGCATAGGTAGAAGAATGCCAATCGTGAATCGTTTTATTAGAACAAAAAAAGGAGAATGAAAAAATGTTTCAAAAAATAACACCGCCGGAACGCGGTAGAGCAATCATTAAAGACGGTGATGGAATTAAAGTTCCAGAGAATCCGATTATACCATTCATTCAAGGTGATGGAATTGGTCCTGATATTTGGCGTGCTAGTCAGCGTGTGTTTGATGCCGCAGTCGAAAAAGCATACGGTGGAAAGCGCAAAATCGCATGGTTTCGCGTCTATGCTGGCTTGGATGCGCTACAAATTTATGGCAATGACGACATTTTGCCAGACGACACGCTGAACGCCATTCGGAAATATCTCGTCGCAATCAAAGGTCCGTTGACCACACCTGTCGGTGGATTTGAGTATGTTTGTTTAAATTGTGCAAAAGAGCAAAACGGTGAAGATGGAAGTCGTCCGAAGATTTGCGCAGAATGTGGTTCACCAGATATTACAATGCGTTTTCGTTCGCTGAATGTACAATTGCGTCAGATTTTGGATTTGTATGCTTGTGTGCGTCCGGTGAGTTGGATTCCTGGTGTGCCTTCGCCTGTAAAAGAACCAGAAAAATTAGATGTTACGATTTTTCGTGAAAATACAGAAGATGTGTATTCTGGCGTAGAATTTAGTTCTGGCACAGAAGAAGCGAAAAAGGTGCGTGATTTTCTGGTTGAAATGGGAAAAAATATCCGCGAAAATAGTGGTATTGGCATTAAGCCAATTTCACCATTCGGCACGAAAAGACTTGTCAAAAAAGCAATTCAACATGCGATTGCTCAAGGTTTGCCATCTGTAACTTTGGTTCATAAAGGAAATATTATGAAGTTCACGGAAGGCGCATTTCGCGATTGGGGCTATGAACTGGCGAAA
Source organism: Fidelibacterota bacterium (assembly GCA_016784265.1). Taxonomy (GTDB): domain Bacteria; phylum Fidelibacterota; class BS150m-G59; order BS150m-G59; family BS150m-G59; genus BS150m-G59. The sequence goes on along the minus strand of JADHUZ010000054.1, from coordinate 895 downwards.
GATGAATTCCGTAATGAAATTATAACAGAGCAAGAATTATGGGCAGATTTTGATGGAAAAATGCCAGAAGGTAAAATCTTGATCAAAGATAGAATCGCAGATAGTATTTTCCAGCAGGTTTTGTTGCGCCCTGATGAATATGATATTTTGGCAACACCGAATTTGAACGGCGATTATCTCAGCGATGCAACTGCGGCACAAACAGGTGGGCTCGGATTAGCACCTGGTGCAAACATCGGCGATCACATCGGATTATTTGAAGCAACACACGGAACTGCTCCAAAATACACGAATTTGGACAAAGTGAATCCGTCCAGCGTAATTCTTTCTGGTTCGATGATGTTAGATTATATGGGCTGGACAGAAGCATCTGAATTAATTCGTAATGGAATTAAAGGAGCAGTTGAGCAAAAAACGGTAACTTATGACCTTGAAAGGCAAATGGACGGAGCGACCAAAATGTCAACTTCTGGATTTGGCAATGCAATTATCGAGAATATGTAAATTGTTGCTTGATTTGAGTGGCGGGAATTTTTCGAAATTTCCGCCATTTGCATGCGAAAAATAAATGTTTATTGACTCAGCCAAAATTTATGTGAAAGCAGGAAATGGCGGTGATGGAATCGTCGCTTTTCATCGTGAAAAATACAGACCTCGCGGCGGTCCTTCTGGTGGTGACGGTGGAAAAGGTGGTGATGTTATTTTGTTTACTGATCCGCAAAAACACACACTTTTGGATTTTCGATACAAACGCAAATTTGTTGCAAAAAACGGTTTTCCCGGCGAAGGCTCACGAAAATCTGGCAAAAATGGCGAATCGCTAATTATCCCTGTGCCACCCGGGACAGTAGTATTCGATTCCGATTCGTGCGAAGTTTTGCACGATTTACAAACA
>JADHUZ010000053.1 GCA_016784265.1 Fidelibacterota bacterium | reverse complement strand
AATCATCCACGCGCAAGCCACCTGAGCCATCATCAATGACAAATTCACCGTAGGAATGTCCATTGCCATCCGGATCAATATCGGTAACTTCCACACCGCTTACGGCGACAAAAACACTTTCCCACGCTTCATCTGTTGCTTCAGCGGTTGTCAAAGCAATCGGAGCCGGCAATGGATTTCCGCTGGAATGAATAATCGGCGGAGTGCCTTCTTGCAGCGAAAGTTTCGTCTTGCTATAATGCTCAAAAATTTCACCGGTTACGGTAACATAATCACCTTTGACCATTAAACGATCATAATTCGTGTAATTTCCAGAAATCCATAGTCCGCTGTACTCACCCGATCCATCGTAAATCACAACGCCGTGCGCATACGGAAAATCAACCGTGTCGGCAACAACATAACCGCTAACTGTTACGATCATATCTTCATAGCCAGATGCATCTCCAAACGGATTGTATTGCACATCATAAATCGTCAAACCATCATCACGAACTGTGAAAAAATAATCCGTATCGGTCGTTGTGCATCCGTCGTTATCTGTAAATTCAGCATAATAAGTAACCATTTCGCCATCGTCAAAAGGACCTATTGTGATCGAATATGTGCCAGTGCCATCATCGTAGATGTTGTAACACTGACCAATTCCACCGTCCACAGAATAACAAATTGACGCATTAGAAATTGCCCCATCAGGATCATACGCATAGTAAGAAATGGTGATCGCATCAGCCGAAGTAGGAACAAAAGGATCGCGCGTGTGAGTTTCTACAACAGGGCAAATGACATCTCCAAAAATGATATCAACTGTTGGACTAATTGGATTGATGCTGAAATTACCAAAACGCCCGTCCACAACACCGCGCACCATTTCAATAGTTGTGCCGTTGCTTGGAATGACAAACAAATCGCCTGGGGTTTCAATCAAACCGGGACCACGAGAATCGTCAATAGTCCGCATAGAGTCCGCCGTCGCTGAAATCAGCATCAAACAACCGTCTGCATTTTCTACGGTCCAACTAGAATAATCATCATAATGATCATTCACAACTGTTACATCGTGAAGTTCAATATAAACACCTTCCCACGGTTCGCCTGTCAGCAAATCGTCACAGTCAATGCCCGTGCCACCGAATTCGCAACCATTCGCCGGTAATACAGTCGGCGCCAGCGGGTCACCGAACGAAAGCAGAGCCGCCGGCACAATTGGGACAACTTCCGTCCAATTGTATCCACCAGTGGAATATTCTGTTACATTTCCTGTTACTTGAATGTAATCACCCTTCATAAATCCGGAAATCATACTTCCATCCGTGTGGTGATAAACATTAACACCACTCCAAGTTCCATCTACGGAACAGTTTGTGCTTTGAATAAAAATAGACTCACCGCCTTGTCCGTGGCTGGACGTTGTCAGTGGTGGAAACGTTACGTAACCTTCAATTGTAACCGTTTCGTCCATCATACTTGATTGATCTACACAATTTTGTAAGTCAGTATCCGAAACATACTGCACATCACAAATTGGTGTAGTTTGCGCAAAAACCAGCGCTCCAATAGTAATCAGCGCGCTAATCATTACTTTTATTTTCTTCATCATTAACCTCCTTGGTTTTGTTATTTAATAACTACAAATTTTCCAATTTTATGCCGTCCGTCATCGTGGTCTTCTATGTGTGCGATATACATGCCTGTAGCAAGCGCTTGGTCATCAATACTGACTAAATCCCAAGCGTGCACACCGCCGGAAAATTGAAGATCACCTGCGGCAAACGACGAAAACCATTTAATATCCATTCCTGAATATTCATTTCCATCGTGATAAAACTCATCAACCAACTCACCCGAAAGCGTAAATATACGAACCGTCGCATGATTTGGCAAATTGTAAAAATATATCTTGCGTTCCCGTTCCAGCGTGCCATCCCAAATTGAGCCTGCACGATATGGATTTGGAAAAATGCCTAATTCTGTGGTTTGCGCCGCTTGATCCGGTGTCGTTCCTGGGAATACTTTCACAAGCGTCTGAAAAATACTACTTTCCAATTGTTCTAATCCAATATCCTCGTTGCCGCGATCGTAGGCTGTTACCGCATACGCATATTGCCAGCCATTATGCACATCTGTATCAACAAACCTATATCGAAAATCATCCTCTACATCCCAGAAAACACCATCCATTGAAGTATTCAATCCCAAATCGTTGTCCAAATCCGCTTGAAAAATGAGATCCATATTTTCCAAGATATTTCCTTCGATAAAATCATCGCCGAGCCGCGAACGATAAATCCGATATCCTTCAAAATCCATCTCGCCCGTAATTGGATCGACAGAAATTTCCGAGATATTGTCCCAAAAAATTTCAACTTTGCTATCTTTTGGAATTACGGAAACATGCGGTGCTTGCGGCGGTTCCGGCAAAATATAGCGATCCAAATCACCATTTCCGTTGATGTCCTCGCCATTGTCCAATTCGCCATTGTGATTTGCATCTTCTCCATCATACGCCGTTTGTGCCCAAAATGCATTCGTGTATAAATTTTTCTTGTTTCGCTCACTATCTTCTTCCATCGGATCCGGTGAACTTTCCCATTTCTCACCACAGACAACAGCAAATACAACTTGAATGGAATCGCCATGTGCAATTTCATCAAAAGGGCCAGTCGAAATTAGCATTGAACGGCTGTGTCCATCTGTCAGCGCTTCATCGATTTCGCGCCAATTTCCAACATAATTCATATCGTTTGGGTCGTTGTATTTTGCCATCGTATTCAATCCTGTACTCATATAACTTTCAAAAGCCCGCGTTTCATCAAAAAAAGTCGTGCCGCCGCCCTCATCTTGGCTCATCGGACTCCGAAACACGCCAGGCGATAATCCTTCGGAGCCAAAATACCATTGCTTGAAAAACACTGGTGGGCTCATCGTCATTTCCGCACCATTCACCCAAGTATCAAGCGACAAAAACGGCGTTGTTCCCAAAATCATTGCTCCAAAATATGATTCAGTATTTCCATTGTCGCCATCATAGTCGTATTTGTAAGCCAAACGCAATGAATCAGAAAAATTTAGCGCATCATCGTACCAATTCCAATTATAATTCGAGCCATACGGATAAGTTAAAGTCGTGTTACCAATTTGCGAATCCATATAAAATCCAACATAAACATCATTCAGTGACTCATCGTCATTAACATTGTAAATCGTGTATTTCAAAATCACAAACGCATCGGCAAACGACAAATTCCAAGTGTAAGCCTCTTGCTTGATAGAAATCCCAAGCGGAACATCATGATCATCAATTAGTTCTCCAGTGGAAAAAGCCGTCGAATCGTTAGTGTCTGTATAATATGCAATCAAATCTTCATGAGAAATTGCTTTGCTTGAAAAATTTGGGTGGTCTAAAAGTGTTGATTTTCGCTGAATTTGCTCCGGCGGATCGAAATTGAATCCGGGAATATTGTAATTTGTAAACTCGTAACCGCGACTTTGAGGCGAATTTTTATAAACATCAATCACAGCCGTAGAAACATGCGGTTCGACGTCATCGCCTTTGTAGCCGCCAACCCAAAGTCCGCCCAACTTCAGATGTTCAATATGGGAATCACGCGGATAAACACAAGATGGTTGCGGATCGCCAGTTTCTGTTGTCAAACCGCTAAATCCAGAGCCAACCATTCCATAATTTGTAATTGTCATTTGGATATTTCCGATGTTTGTAAATTCATCATCATCATCAGATGTGATTTTCCCAAAGGCAACATCCGTTTGCGAAAACAAAAAAATACAGCACAGCACAATCACTGCAAAATATCGTTGTAATCTATCCATAACTAGTTGGGAAATTTAGTGATATTTTTACACAATAAAAAAGGAATTTTTCAGGATTTTGATTGGGGTCACATTAGAAAGTGCAATTGATTCCAATCAACCGAAATTTTTCCAACAATTCGTCCAGCAACGTTTTTCAAATCTGGGAAAGCCCAGTGGCGGAGTTTTTCGATTTGCAAGTCCGAAACCAAATTTAATTTTTGCAAAACAGCAACGACAGCGGCTGGGCGCGCACGACTGTTACCATCCAAAATTTTTATTCCAATGCCGTAAAATTTCCCGTTTTCTGTGCGAACACCAATTCCTTCTACCGCTTCGCCGCCAACTTTGAAAACGGCTTTTCCATGAAATGCTCGTATTGCCGCAGTATCAAATCGTTCAGTTCCAGCAACAAATTCCGGGAATTTCGTCATCGCTGAATATGCTGTTTCCAAGCCATTCGTAGCACCTTTTGCCAAAGCCATAAAGAGTCGAGCGAGTCCGACAAGCGGCATGCGAAACACAGGCACGCTGCATCCATCCACAGAAGTTTGAATATCTGATGTGCTCGAATATTTTCGAATAATTCCCAATATGCGCTGATGCAGCGGATGTTCAATATCCAGATAAGATTCCAAATCCCAACCATTCGATAAACAGGCGGCGAGCATCCCAGTGTGTTTCCCTGAGCAATTATTGTGCAACGCGGAGAATTTTTCGCTTTTGCGGAACATATTTTCTCGTGTTTCTTTGTGATATGGCGGATGTGTTCCGCATTGCAAATACGATTCGTCCAATCCAATCCGTTGTAAAATATCCGCAACCAAATTCACATGAAACGATTCTCCATCGTGAGAAGCACAACAAATTGCAATATCTTTCAAAGTAAAACCAAATTTTTCAATTGCGCCAGATTCAATCAGCGCTTGAACTTGAAACGGCTTTGCAGATGAGCGGATGTAAAATGGAAAAAATGCGTCAAATTCAGACGTGCCGATTTGGAAGACTAATTCGCCATTTTCATCAACAGCGGCGGCAATGACGCTATGCTCACTTTCTATTGCGTTACCGCGATAGATTTGGACTTTTAATTGCGAGGCTACAAAACTTTCAGAAATTCTTGCGTTGTCCGCTCTGCACCGAGCAACAAACTGCGATTGAAAAATGATTTCCCAATCGTTACAAAATCGAATTGCTCCAGACCTCTCAAATACCGACAATCCGGAATATCAAAATCACCACCAAGTGAAACTTCCAAATCATAGCGATATGCTTGCATTGCGAGATTTGAAAGAATCTCCAACGCCACCATTTTTTTGTGATGATCATGTGCAGATAAAAATTCACGCGCATCAAGCACAACTCCGGAGGCTCCCAAATCATAAGCCGTTTTGATCTGATCTTTCTGTGGTGAAATCCAAAAATTAACTTTGCAAGAATTGAGCGCATCAATCGCAAATTTTATATCGTCTGTTCTCGACAGAGACATCGGCGAATATTGTCCATCGGTGATTTCCGCAATTGTCAAATTCCCTTCAATTCCGGGATGATTCACCAAATCGGATGGGTCATCTTTGACAAAAATTAGGTTCGTCGCAAACGCGCCACCAACGCCTAAAAACTCATCCCAATCAAGCGGAACAGCGATTCGGGAAATTCCATTCAATGTTGCAATCTCAGCAACAGTTCTCCCGGAAAACGAACGAAATCCGAATTCGCTTATTTTCTTAAACCATGTTAAATCAAGTTCTAACTGAATCATCGTATTTTTCCTTTATTTTACAACTTCCGATACTGGCACAAAAACAAATCCTTGTGCTTGCAATTTCGGTATTTCCTCTTTTAAAATTGACAACGTAACTGGTTTTTCGTGCCCAATGGCCAAAATAAAATCTTTATGTTTCGCCATTTCTGCCAGTTTTTCAAATTTCTCACGGATTGAAATTTCATCTTCAGGGTCATCTAAAAACAGAGTTTTCGCCACAGTGGGAACGCCCTGTTTTTTGGCGATTTTTTCACCCAAAGTTTTTGATGATGTCCGACTATCTACGAAAAATGCGTTTTTTGATTTGACGAAATCCATCACTACGCGCATTAATTCCGGATTTTCTGTGGCTTTTGAACCCTGATGGTTGTTCATCCCAATTGCGCCAGGGACTTCACTCCACGCCGATTTTAAAAGTTTTCTCCAATTTCCGTGGGCATCATCTGTTTTCAATACATGTTTTTCATCATCCGTTGTCGCCGAGTACGGCTCCATCGGCATGTGCACGATAATTTCTTTACCTTTTGCCGCAAGTTTCCCGGCAACCTCCTTCGTAAATTCATTTCCCGGGATTACCGCATAAGTCATTGGTGTTTGAATATTTAGAAATTTTTCGGTTGTTTCATCCATCCGGTAACCAAAATCATCTATGACCAGCGCAATCGTCCCAATAATAGGATTCGAATAAAGCAGATCAACCCAAATCCATTGATCGTCTCGTTTTGCGGTAACATTCCAACCTTTTCCTTTAATTTTAGATGATTCGATTTGCCTGAAATTAAGCTGATGCAATGCCTTTTTAAAACTGAAAACTGTCCCCGCTTCGTTTTGGCGATTTTCCAAAATATACCGCCGAACCAATTTATATTTTTCGGGAAGATCTAATCGGGATTCCTCACTTCTCAAATCAAAATGTTCTTGCAACCATCGTAGCGACCATTCCGAATACTCCCATTTGAATGGATGATTGGTTGACATTTCCCAAGATTTCGGGAAAATATCGCAGGCAAATAGCGTAAATATTCCCACCATTAAAATCATCAGCAAGGACAATCGAAAATCATCCTGCTTTCTGCGTTTTGGATAACCTTTAAAAAATTGATCCATCTTGCCACCGAACGATTTTCCAAGTGCTGTCTGGCTGACGATTAAACTCAAATTGTGCATAGCCGATAATTCTAATGCTACTTCCTAAAGTCAACACAAATGTGCGCGTAATTTTAGGATTCTCTTCATTCTCATCGACTTCAATATTGTTTCCCCAATCCAAATTGATAGGCGAAAACATCCTGAATAATCTGCCAGTAGTTCGCAATTCAACATCCCTGCCCCAAGAATCAAATCGTCCGTTTTCACCTAAATCGGGATCATAATAGACGAAAACAAAATTGGAATCCAGCAATTCCGAATAGATTAAAGAATCTTGATAGATGTACGAAAACCTAAAATTTTCCAACACATGTTCTGGCGTTGTGTTTCTTGCAAGGAAAGAGGTTGTGCCTGTATCAATATCTTCAATCGGCGGTGCAAACGGATTCGAGCAACGAGCTTGAAAAATTGAAATAATTACAATTGCAATCAGAATCCAGCTTTGATCTCGCTCCAAGTTGCGATCCCATCGTTAGTCCGTTCATCACGCCAGTAGTGTATTTTCCAAATATCATCATCGGAGCGCCGAAGATGGAGCGTTGCATATCCAGACGCAATTTGCGGCACATCGGAAATCGTATGGTTTGCCTGCAAAAAATAACTCAAACCATATTCCGTTTGCTTATCCTGAATAACCGACATTTCAATTTGGAATTCAATATGAGCCATCGAATCAAAGGGAAGATATGAGAAAAGATTGTTGATAAAATCAGATTCTTGAGAATAGCCCCACTCCATCAATCGCGGCTGTTTTTGTTTCGTTTGCTCATCAGCATCAAAAAAGTATCTGCCTTCCACGCCATTTTCAAACATGCAAAGATACATATTTGCATCGCGGCGACCGATAGAGATTTTAAAATTTTCCAAAAC
>JADHUZ010000052.1 GCA_016784265.1 Fidelibacterota bacterium | reverse complement strand
GTCCAGTTTTGGGTGCAACAATTCCCATAGGATTCTCAAAATCTTTTCCGATAACAATCAAACCGCCTCGAGGACCGCGGAGCGTTTTGTGAGTTGTGGAAGTGATAATATCACATTCCGGAAACGGCGATGGATGATTCCCCGCAACAATCAAGCCAGCAATATGCGCAACATCAGCCATCAAAATCGCGCCAACTTCATCAGCAATTTCGCGAAATTTAACCCAATCTATTATTCGAGGATACGCGCTGGCACCGGTAATAATCAACTTTGGACGATGTTCACTCGCTAATTTTACAACTTGATTAAAATCAATTTGACCTGTTTCCTTCGAAACACCGTACGAAATTATATTGAATAATTTCCCCGAAAAATTAACCGGACTTCCGTGCGTCAAATGTCCGCCATGCGAAAGATCCATCCCCAAAACCGTATCTCCGGGCTGTAGGAATGAAAAATAGACCGCCATATTTGCCTGCGAACCTGAATGCGGTTGAACATTTGCATATTCCGCATCAAACATCTGTTTTGCCCGATCAATGGCTAAATCCTCGACTTGATCCACAAATTCGCAGCCGCCGTAATATCGCCTCCCGGGATAACCCTCTGCATACTTATTAGTGAGCACGCTACCAGCCGTTTCCAAAACTGCGGCACTGACAAAATTCTCCGATGCAATTAATTCAATCGTGTTCTTCTGTCTGTTTATCTCATTTTGAATCGCCGAAAATACTTCCGGATCTTTTTTATTTTCCATTATCGCCCCGTTAGTTTATGTATCTTTTTGACACGATTTTCATGCCTGCCGCCTTCAAATGTTGTGTTTGCAAATGTTGCAAAAATTTCATTTCGGTCTTCATTGCTTCCGCTCAGCACAAGAATATTTGCGTCGTTATGTTGCCTGCTGAGTCTCGCAGATGTTACATCGTGGCACAATGCGGCGCGAATCTCGGATATTTTATTTGCTGTAATGCTCATGCCAATTCCTGTTCCACAAATTAAAACACCAAAATCAACTTCCGCAACAGCAACTGACTCTGCCACTTTCACAGCAAAATCCGGATAATCAACAGAATTCTCTGAATCCGTGCCAAAATCAATCACATCAAATCCAAATTCACGAATGAATTCTTTTAGATTCTCTTTGGCTAAAAACCCCGCATGATCAGAGGCTATCGCGATTAAGGATGCTTGACTGTCAGATTGATCCATTGATAACATTCGCCAGAAGGTTTGTATTCGGGTTTTTCTTCAACCATAAAAAAATCTTCCTCTGTCGGAATAAAATTCGCTACATAGTCCAATTTTGAAATTACTCTTGCATTACCGAGCGATTTGGCTTTTTTATAATTATCGTATGCAATTTGATAAACCAGTTTATCCTGAAAATTTTTATCGCCATCATGTAAAGAAGAACAATAATTTGCCGATTCTTCATACACTTTTCCACGAATTTCAAATCCATTCCCATTTTTCGGATCCATATTGATTGCTTTATTTGCCCAGAAAATCGCCTTCTCAAAAGTATGCAATCGGTTGTAAATCAAAACAATATCTTCTATCACTTTTATTTTTTCCGGTTGCAATTTGTTTAACGCCTTCAACATTTCCAATGCTTTTAAGTAATTTTCAAAATCGTTATAGAGTGTGCTCAATTTTTCAAGCGTTTGGACATTGCCTGCATCGTATGTAAAAAGTTCCTCATAAACTGATAATGCACCATCTTTGTCGTCACGATCGTAAATCATCTGTGCGTATTTCAAACCGTTATACACATTGGCTCTATCAAATTCCCACTGACTCTTCACAATTGCAATCGGGTCACGCCCAGTTTCTAAATATGCTGTTTCCAGCTCAATCTGCGCCCTTTGATTCTCCGGTGATATTTCTATAATTTTATTCAAATGATTGATTACCTGCTCAAATTCATTATTCTTCTTCAAAATATCAATGATTTTCCACAAGTTGTCAATATCTTTCGGTTTTAAATTAGATAATTTTTTATACATTTTTAACTGATTTCCGACATCGTTTTTCCTGCCATAAGTATAAGCCAAATTCTCGATGAGTGCTATATTTTCAGGTGAATGAGATAGCCCTGCATTGAAATAATATAGCGCACTATCTAATTCGCTTAAATTTTGATAGCAACTGCCAAGTCGATAATACAAACTTTCAACGTATTTTTCATAAAAATCATCGCCACATTCAAGATTGATGACCTTTAAAAAGTTTTTCTTCGCTTTTTCGTATCCCTGTTGTTTGTAATATTCCGCTCCAAAACTGAGAAACATTTCACATCGTGTAAGTCTAACTGAATCTTGTTTGGCTTGCTCTTTTGCATCAATTCCAGAAGAATCATTTGGAATCGTCTCCGGCGGCACACAGCCAATAATCAATGCAATCAAAATAGTAAAAATGATGGTTCTTTTCACAAATTCTCCTTTCTAATTTAGTTTTTCTTTCTCGAAATAAACCATTTCTGTGATGAAGTTAATGTCATAAAAAATTCAAAATATCGCTGATCTTGTTCAAGCGTAGAATGAGTCCGAAATCCATATTTACCAGAAATGTCAATATTCAATAAACCGTTGCGCAATGGAATTCCAAAACCACCCGTGATACAACGATCTGATATCGAATAATCCTCGGCATATAACTTTTCCTGAATTTGCCCTCCGAGCCGAATTTTCCAATCACGAAATATCGTTTCGGTGTCAACAAATTGATATTCAACTCCAGCAGCGGAAAGATATCCATTCTGAATGCTGAGCGGGTCTCCATTTAGCGTTGTTGAAAAATAATTCGCACTGTAAATTTTAGATCCGCTGAGCAATAATTTCCAACTCGGTGTGATTAAAAATTCGGTAGATAAACTGAACAAATCAGGAAGATATATTTCATGCGTTTCTGACGAAGTGTCGCTTTCAACCGTTTCAAACTCACCCTGAAAAATCATCGTTTCGTCTGTCTTGATTTTTGATGTAAACTGTTTCCGGAAAATTCCGCTGAAATTGACTCGCTCAGAATGAAACGAAAAACTTGCACCACCGATAATTCCGACTGGTGAAACTGATGTATTCAACAAAGTTACATATTTTGATGTGTTAATCACAGAAACACTATCTACTTTTTGATTTTCGTGAAATTCGAGCCATTGTCCATCGAGAATGTTACCAAATAAAATCCCAGATGACAAACCAATGTTAATTCTATCTGTGATTCGATTGCCAAAATTCAAATTCAACAAATACACACCGCCGCGCCCTGTTTGTTTAAAATCGTATTTGAGTGTGTCGCCATAAACGACCGATTCAGATTCCGCATTAAATTCATAAACGGGACGATACAACGGCTTGAGATCAAATTGCAAACCGCGATTTTTTCCAATCGGTGCGCTTAGCGAGACATTCAACAAATCAGTGGAAAACCATTGAAAATTTTCGTTTTGAAAGCGGAAACTCGAATGAAATTTGGTTTTGTCCAAATTCGCCAAATTTGCAGGATTATCCCAAACACCGAAAATAAACTCTTCCGTCGAAGATTGAATGCCAAAATCAGGCACACCAACAATGGAATATTGCATTTGCCCAAATCCGAATGTAAATAAAAGAAGCGTAATTGTGAGGATGCTTTTCATCATTTTAGGCGAGCCAAAATAATTTTCAATTCAAGTGAAGATGGATTAATGGAAACAGCACCCAATCCTCTGCCTTCGCTACCACTTCTCAATTCCAAACCAAAGTTTTCATATTCGCCCATTACCCAACCTTGTAAAATTGGATATTTCGGGTGATGAAACTGAAATCTCAATTCTAACTCATCAATTGACTCGTTGTAAAATGTCAAACCGCTACCGAGAATTTTGGATTCTTCGTCCAATCGATAAAAAACTAAATTCATATCTTCGGCATAATTATTCATCAATGAATCCAAATCAAGCGACAGAACGCCATAAACGATATCGGATTCGTAAAATGGAATAGAATCTGCGAAATCTTCAGGATTTGCATTGATGATAAATCGGCGATTCATTTCACCTTCGAATAAGACTAATTCATCATCGGAATATTGATTTTGTCCGCTATAAATCACACCATGATTTGTGATGTTTTGCAAAACAAACGATGTGTCCGAATTTTGGAAATTTACTGTCGGTGCTGGCGACATATCAATGAGTATCAGCGAGTCGGATTGAGTTGGTTCTAAAATAAATCGTGTATGCTGAAAAGTTAAAGTGTCATCAGAATATTCCGCAATTTCGTTGACAAGAAATCGAATCCCAAATTTTGAACTATCCAATTTCGAGACGAAAAGCGAATCGCTAATCGCGGATTTTTCAACATCTGCAAATTTCGAAAACAAGGTCGTGTCCGCCCATTCAATATCCTCTTCAATAGCATACAGCAAAAATCCCGACTGAACAGTGCTTTCCATCAAAAATTCAAAATAGACGTTTTCCTCAGAAAATGTTGTATCCAATTGAAAAGTGTCTTGAATGGAAAATATTAACGACGATTTTTCAACAATTCCGAGTTCTTCACCGATCAGATATGACGATTTCATTCCTGTAGAAACCGAATGGAGATAGGAATCCGTAATTTGAAATGGAACCGTTAGCGTATCCATTTCCACGGAAGAATCAAACAATTGTCCGCCAAAACCGACAGGATCAAGATTCCGATCACAATCGCTGAAAAAAATCAGTAGAAAAAATGATAGATAATATTTCAAGAGTTTGTTTATTCTAATGTGTTTAGACAAATTTCGTGAAATTCTTTGGCGGTTTTCTCCCAGTCTTCATCGCCATGAAGTTTGAGTGTCCGAAAGGATTTACCAAGTTTCTTTTTCGCCGACTGAATCTCAGGATGCGCAACGATGGCTTTCGGATCTTTATTTATGATAGTAACATGATCCGCATAGGATAAACCAAGTTCCAGAACATTAAAAGTCTTTGCGCTCCCGATCAATTTTTCGATTTTATCTTCAGACATCCCGACTTCCACTAAAACAGATCTGGGCCATTCAAGATATTCGGAAAATTCATCAATTTCGTGGATACACAGCATCGTTTTTGCATCGCAACAATAATCATCTCGACTAAACAACTCTTTTTTCAGAACAGGAATTAAAGCACCATGCCAATCGTGGCAAATAAACAATTCAGGCTTCCAATACAAATGCTCCAAAGCAGTCAAAGCTATTTTTCCGAAATAGGAAAATCGTGACGGATTTTCTTTGATTGTGCGTCCGTTTCGTGCTTTGAAAATCATTGGCGTCTTTTTCTTGGAAAAAAAAGAGTCATGCTCTAAAAAATATGCTTGAATTTTCGAATTGGGAACAAACGCAGACCGAATATTTGCCATCAAATCTTCTTCATTATATTCCACCGGAATTTCTCTCAAACGAATGACTTCTCGTAAAATATATTTTCTTGGACTAATATTGCCGTATCGAGGAATAATCACACGAACATCCTCACCGATTTCATTCATGTACTGAGTCACATGGCGCGAAAACTTCGATAAGGAATAAACGCCAGCAAAAGGCGCAATTTCACTTGTTATGTAGTAAAAACTCGACATAATTAAAATTTCGAAAGATATTGTTTGGCTTTGGAAGCAGATTCGCTATCTGGATAAAAATCAATCAAACGTTGAAATGCGGCTTTTGAACGCACCACGTCTCCGATATTCAAATAACATAGCCCAATTTTAAACTGTGCGGCATCTGCCTTATTTGTTCCTGAGAACGAAAACACTTTTTCAAACTCCATAATGGATCGCTTGTAATCCTTTTGAGCATAAAAACATTCTGCCACCCAATACTGACAGTTGTCCGACAAATCATTGTTGGCATCAATAGCAATCAGTTCAATAAAATTTGTAATTGCTTGTTGATAAATACCATTTTGATACATAGCCAACGTTTCTGTGTATCGAGATTTATACTCCTCATAAGTAATCTTCTTCTGCGGCAGAGATACCGTCGTTCCCTTCAACGAAATCAACTCTTGATAACTATGTTTCAAAGTGGCTAATTTATTTTCCAAAATTACCACCTGAGATAGGATATCAAAATCTGTGCTATCCATTTTGGTTTCCAAGGAATTAAGGTGATCTGAAACTTTGTTTAATTCGCCGCGCAATTCATCGTTGGAATATTTAAGTTGATCAAAATCCTTCTGGCTTGAAATGATCGAATCCTGAATAGATAAAGATCGCTGAATACTCAACAGTTCATTGTCAATTTGAATTAATCTTTGTCCCGCAACCTTTGGTTTACGATAGGAATTTGACCCACCACAATTGAAAAATATCCCCAATGCAAGCAATACGATAATCGCATTACCAGTTTTTGAGAAGACGCGCATATTGCCTCCCAGCGTTATTGATGAAAAACGATTAACAAACACAGGCGCAAATTTAATCATATTATGCAGTCTATTCCAAGCTGAATTCCAGTTGTGTTTACAAAGGGACTGACATTGTTTAAACTATTGCAATTTAGTGGTCATATAACTCTATATTTGGCAATAAGTTACGCATTTCTTCGAAAGGAAATTGCGAATGCCAATGCCCAGATAATTTTGCCAATCCAACAAGAAAAACAAATATGCCGACAACCAAAATTCCAATCTCCAAAACGCTCCAACCTTTTGGCGTGAGTTTTCCTGTTTTGAAATCCAAAGTTTCTGGCGATGGACACACCAAAGTGCAATCCATACAGCCAGTGCATTCTGCCGAATAAATCGCCAATTTTTTATCCACAGGCAAATCTGACGGACACGATTTTGTGCACAATCCGCAATCCGTGCAAGTTATTTCGTTGCGCTCGATTTTTGTCGGACTAATCAGCGAAAAAATTCCCATCAACGCACCATACGGACAAAGATAGCGACACCAAAAATTTTTGATAAACACAGAAAAAACAACCAAAATCAACAAAACAATGCCCGTAAATGCCGACATTTTCGTGAAAAAATACAGCATTTTGATGTCCACAACTTTCATATACGGTTTGTCAAAATACGCTAAAATTCCGCTTGCTGGCACGGAAATCACCGCCCAAACAAACAAAATCATCACGATATATTTTAAACTTCTGAGTGGAATATCTAACCATTTTGGGAGTGAAAAATTGCGACCAAAGATTTTTCTGCCAAGTTTCCACGCCCATTCGGAAATCGTTCCAACAGGACAAAACCACGAACAAAATGATTTTCGCCAAAAAAATGAGGTGAGAATCGCAAATCCCAAAATCACCATTCCCGCTGGATGAAGCGGGTCCCAGATGCCCGTTTGAAACCACAATTTCCAGCCCATCAGCGAACCGATGGGTAAAAATCCTTCCACACTGGGCGGACGAGAAATCGTGATTTCCGCCCCATTTTCGAGTTGTTTGACGAAAAAATAGAATTTTGTGCCGACGAAAATCGTCAGCACCAAAACGGCAAACTGAATGCCATTACGGATTGTGGATTTAAAACTTACGGTTTTTTTGGTCATAGAGTCAACAATCGCAGCAAGTCATCTGATTTTTTGCTTTTTGGAACGATTCTTTTCCTTCCTTGAAAGCGAACCACGCAATCAAAAGCGAGCCGATAGAATCGATGC
>JADHUZ010000051.1 GCA_016784265.1 Fidelibacterota bacterium | reverse complement strand
TTGCCTCTGTGTTCGCTGATAAAACGTCTAATCCTTCGTGAAATATTCGTGCAGAAACGCCAGATTCGTTTAAAATTTTTGGTGAAAAACCAACCGAAGAAATATCGCCGATAGCACAAATTCCGACTTTTTTCAAACTATCGGCATTAATTTCGGGATGTAAATTTTCCTGAAATTCTTTCTGAAAAATCATTGACGCTTCTTCAATCCACGGCACAAAATCTTGCGGGATTTTTACTCGCCCGGCAAATTGGTCGAGTTCCAAATGTGTGTGCGCATTGACAAATGCTGGAATAATTGATGCTCGACACTCGATACTCGACGCTGGATACGAGAATCGTTCTTTGATTCCCTTTTGTGTTCCGATGGCAACAATTTTGCCGTTTTTAGTTACGACTGTACCATTTTCAATCGGCTCAGAAGAAACGGGATAGATTTTTTTTGCTGTGTAGATTTTCAATGTTTTAGCCGCAGGTTTCACAGATTTTTGGCAAAACTGACAAAATAAAAACCCAGAAAATCTGGTGCATCCTGCCTAATATTTTTTCAATTCTAAGAGCCGAACTCGATTTTTTTCAACGACAGCGGTTTGCCAGTTGGATCTGCGAGAACGACATTATCAAATGTTACGCCCGCCACACAATCAAAACCTTCAATTTCTATATTGCAAATATGAACTTCTTTTCCGGCAAATTCGATTTTTTTGCCGGACATGCTAAATCCTAAAAGGCGATATACTTGTTGATTTTTCAATAAATTGCCATTTACTTGAAAATCATTTAATGATGTGCTTGTTGTAATTTTGCCAGCGGATTTGCATCCTGAAAAATCCACATCAAACTGGAATCCGCCCATGTTTTTTTCTGCAAATGCGAACACCTCAATTTTACCGTCATTCTGCGCAACTCGCAAAGTTACATCGCCCTGCGGAGCGGTGGAAGTTAGTTTTGCTGTGTCGGCTGAATCTTTGCAAGCAAAAAATACGATTGCAAAAACTAAAAATAAACGTGCCATTTTTACCCCTCTTATCCTATTGTATGTTGGCTAAGCTTACATAAATTTACGGAACCGCACAAGACGGGAATCGTATTTTTGAAGATTTAATTTGGAGGGAAAGTGTCAATTTTATCGGAAATACAAGAGCAGATGAAAATCGCCATGAAAAGCAGAGATGCTGATCGTTTGAACGTGCTTCGTTTTTTGAAGGCAAAATTAGCGGAGGCGAAAATCGCTCAAAATCGCGAATTAACCGAAGAAGAAGAGATTGTTGTGATTCAAAAAAACGCAAAAATGAGAAAAGAAGCGATTAAGCAATATCAGCAAAACGACCGTTTGAATCTTGCAGAACTGGAACAAAATGAGTTGAAAATTATTCAGGAGTTTTTACCGCAACAGTTATCCGAAGGAGAGTTAGAGCAACTGGTTTGGGAAGCCATCGCTGAAATTGGCGCAACGACGATGCAAGACATGGGAAAAGCCATGGGCGCTTCGATGAAAAAAATAGCGGGTCGCGCCGATGGGAAAAAAGTTCAGGAAATCGTTCGAAGAAAATTGGGATAAATCATGAATAGTTTGGATATTATTATTTTGCTTGTTCTAATTTGGTTTACCGGTTTTGGGTTGTATCGCGGGTTGGTGCGTTCGGTGCTCAATTTGGTCGGTGTGATTTGTGCGCTTTTTTTCGCCACGCTTTGGCTGCCGCACACGAGTTCGTTTCTGCAAAAATATTTACCATTGCCTGATGCTCAGATGGGATTTATTGCTTTTGTTGCGCTGTTTATTCTCATTGTTGTTGCATTCCGTATCGCCGCAAAAATTATTCAGGAGGGATTGCGGCTTGTTCTGTTGGGCTGGATAGATAGAGTTGGCGGATTGCTATTTGGATTTCTCAAGGGGGCTTTGCTTATCAGCGCACTGCTTTGGGTTTTCGCGCTGTTTCCACAAACCGATTCGGTTAAAAAAATTCAAGATGACTCACGACTTTTGCCGCTGGTGAAACCTACGTTGCCACTACTCTACGATGGAATTGTTTATATTTTTCCTGCGGCAGAGAGTTTTTCCGAAAAAATGGATGATACAATTGAACAAGCAAAATCGGGCGTGAAAATGATTGAGAATGTAAACGAAGGAAAGGAGAAGCTTTTGGGTGAATGATTTGAATTTTCATCCGATTCAAAACGCGATAGCACTTCAAGCGTATTCTGAACCAGCCAACGAGCGAGTCTGGAATTTGACTACGCTATCTTCAAAAAATCAAATTCAAAGCCGTCTCGAAAATATTGATGAAATGATAAAATTTCACGAAACGGAAACGAAACCTCCCATTTCTGATTTCACTGTTTCCCCTTCAATTTTTGAAAGAATGCACATTGGAGCAGTTCTATCTGGAGGTGAAATTCGGATGGTGTTTCGGCTCCTCTTGATTAGTCGGCAGATTGCAAATTTTGGGAAAAAGCACGGGGAAGTTGCACCCAATTTTCATCTAAAATCCAATCGACTCAAAGCCCTACCGGATTGGGAAAAAGAGGTTGAACGTTGTTTGGATGAAGGCGGTGATGTCAAAGATACAGCCAGTTTGGAATTATCTCGCCTTGCTCGCTCTATTGCCAACAAGAACGAAACCATTCAAAGACAGGGCGAGCAAATAGCAAAAACTTTTGCCGCTCATCTTCAAGATCAATTTATAACGATTCGGGATGGCAGGTTTGTAGTGCCGGTCAAGGCGAGGAGCAAATCGGCGGTTTCCGGAATTATTCACGGACAGTCGGCGAGCGGCGAGACATTTTTTATAGAGCCGATGAAAATGGTAAAATTGAATAACGAATTGCGCGAATTGGAAATGGAGCGGGAACGAGAAGTTGCCAAAATTTTGGCGCATCTTTCTGAAGCGCCCAATGAGCATTGTGCATCAATTTTACAGAATTACGAAATTCTGATTGAAATGGATTTCCATCACGCAATTTCTCGATTTGCTACCGCGAATGAATGTTCTGTGCCCACGCTGGCTGAAAATAAGATTGTGCTGAAAAATGCAAAAAATCCAGCACTAATGCTACAAACCGAGGTCGTGCCGTTTGATCTTGAAATGGACGACAAGCGGTCTGTGGTCGTGATTACAGGCCCGAATGCTGGCGGGAAAACCGTGACCTTGAAAGCGGTTGGGATGCTGACATGGATGGCAAATTGCGGACTGCCAGTGCCAGCAAAATCGGCGATTCTTCCTTTGGTTGATTCCATATTTGCCGATATCGGCGACGCACAATCTATCGAACAAAATCTTTCCACATTCAGCGCGCATCTGGAAAATTTAAAAACCATTTTAAGTCGAGCAACGAAGCAGAGTCTTGTTTTGATGGATGAACTCGGCACAGGAACAGATCCGCGAGAAGGCGTTGCACTTGCACGTGCTTTTTTGGAGGAAATGGCAAATCGCCGCGTGCTCACGATAGTTACAACACATCATGGCGATATCAAATCATTTGCATACGAACACGAACAAATTGAGAATGGCTCAATGATTTTTAACCCAGATTCGTTGCGACCGACATATCAATTTCGCCAGGGGTTACCGGGATCGAGCTATGCTTTTGAGATTAGCGACAATTTGGGAATTCCGAAAAAAATCATCCGCCGTGCTCGGGAGATTTTTGGAGATTCGTCTATTAAATTGGAGAGTTTGATTTTGCATTTGGAAAAACAAATGCTCGATTATGAGGTGAAAATCCAATCGCTTTCCGCTGATAGAGATGAGCTCGATAAATCAATGAAGAAATATGAAATCATCAATCGTCAGCTGATGGAAAAATGGGATTCAATCGAGCAGGAGGGCGCAGAAAAAGCAGAGGAAATTGTTGCCGAAGCCAATCGAATTGTAGAAAAAGTTGTGAAAGAAATTCGAGAAAGCAAAGCTTCCAGCACTGTTTTGAAGAAAAGCCATCAAACGATTCAAAAACAAAAAAAGGAAATCAAAAAGAGGAAACGTCCCAAGATTGTAAAATATCCTCGCATAAAACCAGAAAAACTGCGCGATGGATTGGCTGTAAAAGTCGTGCCATTTCAAGCAGTTGGAACTGTTTGTTCTGGTGCTGACAAAAACGGAAAAGTTTTGGTCGAATTGGACAATATGCGCTCGAGAGTTCCGCTGGATTGGCTAATGCTTATCGAGAAGAATGCGGAATCCAAAGTTTCGGCATCGTATTCGGTCCAATCCGCTCCTGTCCGTCGAGCTGATGTGCGCGGATTGAACGTGCGGGAAGCCTTGATGGAAGTTGATAAAATGATAGATAGAATTTTGTTGACGGGATTGAAAGAGGTAGAAATTTTACACGGTACAGGCGAAGGCGTTTTAATGCGCGAAATCCGCAATTTTTTAAAATCGGATTCTCGAATTTTATCTTTTGAAAAGGCGCCGCAAGAGCAAGGTGGAAACGGTGTAACATTGGCAGAATTGAAATAATTATTTACATGAATTGCCGCAATCATTACACTATTTTTTCGTAAATTTTGAACTGGATTTAATGATGAAAATTCCGCAAAACAAAATAGAGCAGATACGAGATCTTGTCAACATCGTTGATGTGGTTGGCGATTTTGTCGCACTAAAACGTCGGGGTAGAAATCATTTTGGCTTGTGCCCTTTCCACCAGGAAGATACGCCGTCGTTTTCTGTGAATGAAGAAAAGCAAATTTTCAAATGTTTTGGTTGCGGCAAAGGCGGTAGCGCATTTCAGTTTCTTCAAGAATATGAGAGAATTACTTTCCAAGAGGCCGTGATGAAATTGGCAAATCAGGCTGGCGTTGTCATCGAACAGGCAGATGAACCAACACCCGAAGAGAAGGCGCATGTTTCTCTTTTGTATGATGCCAATGAATTTGCCGCAGAGTTTTTTGAGCGGTGCCTATCTACGCCATCTGGTAAAAAAGCCGCCGAATATCTTCGGGCGAGGGATTTCAAACAGGAAACGCTACAAAAATTTCGCGTTGGTTATGCACCGACGGAATGGGATTCGTTGTTCAAGGCGGCGCGCAAAAAAGGGTTTTCTCCAACAATTTTAAAAGATGCCGGGTTGCTAGGTTTTAGTGAGCAAGGAAAGCAATTTGACAGGTTTCGCGATCGCCTTATGTTTCCGATTTGGAATATTGCCGAGCGGATTGTTGGTTTTGGCGGTCGTGCTCTGAACGATGACGAACCGGCAAAATATCTCAATTCACCGGAGACGGTGCTCTATAAAAAAAGCAAAATTTTATTTGGACTGGGACAGACAAAAACAAAGGCGCGCGAGAAAAACCAATTAATTCTTGTGGAAGGCTATACAGATTTTCTCAGGCTTTGGGAAAACGGATTTTTTAATATTGCCGCGACAAGCGGAACAGCACTGACTCTTTATCATGCGAAGATAATCAGTCGTTATGTTGAAAATGTTGTGCTGTGTCTTGATGGAGATTCGGCTGGAATCAGCGCCGCACTCAGAGCAGGAAAGATTTTACAATATTCGGGCTTGACCACAAAAATTGTTGTTCTGCCTCCAAACGAGGATCCCGATTCTTTTTTGGTTTCTAGCGGAGCAGATGGGTTGAGCGATCTAATTCAACAATCTAAAGGGTTTTTCCCTTTTTTCTTTAATCGTGATAGCGATGAATTCCAAACGGTTTCAGGAAAAGCGAAACTCATTGATGAGTTGCTGGAAGATATTCAAATAATCAAAGACAATGTTCGGCGAGATCTCACCGTGAAAACCATTTCGGAACATTCAGGTATTAGCGAATCTGCAATTATTTCCAAAATAAATCAACGCAACAGAAGAAAAACGATCCGAACATCTCAATCTCCTGCACCGCCGACGATAAATGAATCTTTTGGAATAAAATCTGTAACAGACAGGGCTCAATATGAATTGTTGTGCTTGCTTCTGTATCATCAAAATGAAATAGGAGAAGAAATCAGAGATACGATTTTCAGCAATATTTTTTCTCATCCGATTGTAGCTGAAATTACGAATATAATTTTCGCAGAAAATATTCAAGATCCGGAAAAACTGCTGGACTTAAATCTCTCCACGAGAAGTCGGGATTTAATTTCCGGTTTGATTGTAGAGGGGAGCGGGATTAACAATCCCAAAGAGACGCTCTACGATTGTTTAAAAGCATTGGAGGTTGACAAAATCGATCAAGAAATAAAACGTGTCAAAACACAAATTCAACAAAATGAAAAAGCGGGTAAAAACATTAATCATCTGTTTGTGGAGCAGATTGAATTGCGCAATAAACGCAAACAAATAGAAGAAAAATACCGCATGAATCCGTAGCATGAAAAGTTTGGAATCATTTTCAGGTCAAAAGATAGGTTTGATTTTTGCGAAATTGAGCCTAAATTTTAGGTTGTGTAAATAGGGGTAAAAACGGCACTCTTGTTCTAAAAAGGCAAAAACCGAACAGTTGGGAAATATATTATGAAAACAAAATACTTTTTTTATATCTTTCTAATCGGGTTGATTTTCGCGGCAGAAAAACAGCCACAATATAATTTTGAATCGCATTTATTCCCGGAATCGATAGCGCAGGTTGCGGAGATTATGTTATTTCAAGATTCAAATGGGCATTCTGAAATTCTGGGGATTTTCAGCAAAACCGATCACAATACGCCACAATATTTGGCTGTTTTTAAAACAAACGAAGAAGAACGGCTTGAAGAAATTTGGCAGTTTGATCTTCAAGGATTTCAAAGCAAGTCGGTATTTACGTCTGTAACAATTGGCGATTTGGATGGCGACGGAATGCACGAAATCATCGCATCGGTGGACGCGTCTCTTGTCTCGGAAGATTCCGAACATTCTCGTAGTTGGTTGCATGTTTTTGAATGGGATGGCTCCAAATACAGCCAACATCCCATCACATCTAGTGAGCGGATTTCAAAATCGGAAAAAATGTTGGTTCGTCCACAAAAAATAGAAGTCTATGATTTTGATCAAGACGGAAAAGACGAATTAATTCTTGCCCTTGGCAGCCCAGAAAAAAAGGTAGTCATATTGTCACTTGACAACGGATTTGAAGCGATGGATTGGCGGGTTGTGGATAGCCTGAAACCGAATGAAATAACTGGATACATGAATTATGCGATGACTATTGGAGATATTGACGGAGATCAAATGGACGACATTAATTTGATGATTGTTCAGGACGATATTCATTTGATTTCATATGGCAGATTGCAAGATGGCACATTCGGACAGATATTTAAGCAGGATTTTCCGTGGCCACACAAAAACGCATATCCGACCCAATTTTTCACCTCTGATTTTGATAAAGACGGGTTGAGCGAGATAGTTTTTACAACCAACAAAAACGGAATTAATGTTCTTCATCGCGTTCAAAATCAAAGTGCGCTGACAGAGTTTCGGCTGATTTCGGTGTCAACAGATTTGCAAAAAGTGGCGGCGATGATTGTTTCGTCATTGGACAATCAACCCGAACTTTGGGCGGTGAGCCGAATTTCATCAGAATTGTTTCGCTATCAAATAGTTGATGGCGGTAACAGCCCTGCTGAACTTTTATTCGAAGAGTTTATCGAAAAAGAGCCTGCGTTAGGGCTCGGCGGGCACGCGCATTTGATTGCTGGAAACTCTTCAAATTATCTGAT
>JADHUZ010000050.1 GCA_016784265.1 Fidelibacterota bacterium | reverse complement strand
GAAAAACTCGCCGTATTCAACTCCAAATGTTGAATCGGAAAATTCAAATCCGCTCGGATTGACATCATCTATTTCGCCGTGATGCACAACAATTAATTCAGTCGAGCCACCTGTCGAAACAGACAAATCTCGTCCATCTTTCAATTTGATAAATTGCGCAGACCATTTTTGCACATGAATCGTCGAGTCTGCTGGATATTTTGAATGAATAATATTCGGTGAAAGCGTGGGGATTTCTTCGCCAATGCCAAAATAACCGAAATTTCCCAAAGATTCGTTCAAAAGATTCGCCAAAATCCAATCGTGAAAAATATCCATTTCTGTGATGCCAGTTTCGTAATAAACCGCCGAAATTCCAACCGAAACCATCCCATTTTCGATGTGCTGAACCAAATCCGCCAAAATCTGCTCGCCAAATCGAGTTGTCACATAAGTTATAAATAACGAAACGCGCGAATAATCGGCAATTTCACCATCCCACTGCGTCAACGATTTGCTCGGATTCGCCAAAAATGTGCTGAATGACCGTTGCGGAAAACCACACAATCGCGGCGCATATTCCGAAAGCCCTTCGTTGAGCCAAATTTCTTCATTTGTGTCGTAATTGTGGTGAATCAAATGTTGCAATTCGTGAACCGCTGTGCCCAAAACCGCTTCATAATCGCTATTTGCAAACTGCTCATGCGCACAATCCAAAAACAAAATATCAGCGTGATTCCCCGAACTTTTGTTTTGGTCATATGGATCGAAATAGCCAGCAATATAACTGCCAGAATCGTCGCCATCGTTCACATCCATAATCAGCACAAAAACTTTGCCATTGCTGTCCACATCGGGAAAATCCCCAAAATATTCTTCTTCGATTTCCAGCGCACCGCGTTCTTCTGCAGGTGTTGAATTCAAAAAAGTCTCCGCAATCGCAGAAATCCCATTTCCATCAATCGTGCCGTTTGTCCACGCTTCTGTTTCTGCATAAATGGATAATTTTTCATCACCATATTTCATCACAAATTCGACTTCAATAAAATTTGGCGAGATCGCAAATACATCTTCGCGAACGAAAAATGTAACAATATCGCCCACTTCGTCGGAATCGTGGGTTACTATTTTATGCGCATTGGAAATCGTTGGCAAATTCTGCGAAACCTGCGCTGTTCCACAAGTTCCAATTTGTTGTGCCGTTGGATTCGCAAACATTACGCTTACGAAAAACAAAATTGATATTATTTTCGATTTATTCATTTGTCTCAATTTTTCAATCTTCATGATTAAATTTCCAGACTCCAAAGGAGTCACATATTTATAGAAAGATTACCGTTACAAAATCCAACGCCAACTTAGATCAATCCATCGTTGGAAACAACAAATCCAACGCCAACCCGAGCAAATCCAACGCTGGAAACAACATCGCATGTAGGGGCACGGCGCACCGTGCCCCTACCAATGTTTTGCGCATCGTTAATGTTTTTACAAATTACAATAATAATCTAACAACCTTTCTCTAAAACTCTTTCCCAAGCGGGCGTGTCATCAAATCTTTCACTGCTTGAAGTGGAGATTTATCACGGAATAAAATTTGATACATTTGTTCTAAAATCGGCATTTCCACGCCTGTCTTTTTCATCAGTTGATGTGCAGATTTTGCAGTTTTCACCCCTTCGGCAACCATTGTCATTTCGTCCAAAATATCCGCCAATTTTCGTCCTTTTCCAATTTCTTCGCCAACAAATCGATTCCGCGAATGTTTGGAAAAGCAAGTAACAATCAAATCGCCCATTCCAGCCACGCCGTAAAAAGTTTCGCTTTTTGCCCCGAGTGCCGTGCCAAGCCGCTGAATTTCGACAGCACCTCTGGAAACCAACGCCGCTTTGGAATTATCGCCAAGTCCCGCACCATCGCAAATTCCGGAAGCAATTGCAATAACATTTTTCAGCGCGGCGGCAATTTCGACACCTGCCAAATCATTCGAATGATAAACACGCAGATATTCGTTGGAAAAAACCTTTTGAACGAGCGTAGAAATTCGAGATTCCTCAAAAGCAGAAACCAAAACAGTCGGTACTTTCCTGCTAACTTCTTCGGCGTGACTCGGTCCAGAAATTGTGCCGATATTTTTCCGTCTCAAATTCGGCGCATTTTCGGAAATCACCTCAGACATTCGCAATAACGAATCATTTTCAATCCCTTTCGAAGCGTTGACAACAATTGCTTCGTCGGGCAATCTCATAGATGCAATAGTCGCTCGCATAACATGAGTCGGCACTGCCGTAACAATAATTTCTGCGTTAGAGAGCATTTTCCGGGAATCTGATGAAATTTCAATCGATTCTGGAATTTTCACTTTCGGCAAAAACTTCCTATTTTCACGAGTCGCCTGCATCACTTCGGCGTGTTCTCGGAAAAATTCCCAAATCCGCACAGAATGACCGATTCGGGCAAGATGGACTGCTAATGTTGTGCCCCAACTGCCACCACCCAACACTGCAACGCGCTTATAATCCATAGATTATCTCAATTTATTGGAGCTTCGTAAAGTTGGTCAATTTGTTCCGCGTAATGTTGCTCTGCCTCTTTTCGTTTAACTTTCAGCGTCGGCGTGAGCATACCATTTTCTATCGAAAATTCTTCTGGCAGAAGCAAGATTTTTTTCACCTGCTCGAATTTGTTAAAATGCGCCTGCAACCGATTTACATCCGATTCGACGATGCTGTATATTTTCTCGTCTTTGATAATCTCTACATTCGGCGCATCCGCAAATTCTGCAAAATCCGATTTAATCTTCTCAAAACTCGGCACAATCAACGCAGAAATGAAATTCCTCTTATCGCCGATTACAAGAATTTGTTCGATAAATGGACTTAAAACAAGTGCATTTTCCATCGGTTGCGGTGCGATATTTTTTCCACCGGATGTAACAATTAGATTTTTCTTGCGATCTGTGATTGTCAGAAAATCATCGTCATCCAAAAATCCAATATCACCAGTTTTGAACCAGTCATCTTCTGTAAATACATTTTCGGTTTTTTCCGGCAGATTGTAGTAGCCTTTCATTATATTTGGACCTTTTGCGAGAATTTCACCATCGTCGGCAATTTTAATTTCGACATTCGCAAGCGGCTTTCCGACAGTGCCAAATTTATATTGTTCCAAACGATTACAAGTCAAAACCGGCGACGTTTCAGTGAGTCCATAACCTTCCAAAATCAGCACATTTGCGTATTCAAAAAATTCGCCAATCGACTGTGAAAGCGGAGCACCGCCAGACACGAAAAATCGTAATTTTCCACCGAGTTTCGCTTTCAACTTACTGAAAACCAGTTTATCTGCGATGGCAAATTTGAATCCTTTTTTGCCGGTTTTCACAGAATTTTTCCCAACATCAATTGCCCAATTAAAGATTTTCTTTTTAAGCCCACCTTCTTTTTCGACATTGTTCAACATTTTCGCATAGACTTTTTCAAAAAGACGTGGCATCGCCGCCATAATCGTCGGCGATGTGGCAATCATGTCCTCCGCAACGGTTTCGAGCGATTGCGCATAAGCAATTTCCGCACCACTCCAAAAAGATGTAAAATGCCCAACCATTCGTTCAAAACTATGGCTCAGCGGCAAAAATGATAAAAATCTATCGCCATCCAATACATCAATTGCCGACAGACCGCCGATGATATTTGTGCAGAGATTTTTATGAGTAAGCATCACACCCTTTGGATTTCCCGTCGTACCGGAAGTATAAATCAATGTCAGCAAATCGTCTTGCGTAACTTGCGTCGTTTTTTCGAGCAAATCAAAATCCTCTTGCTCTTTTCCAACATTTTGCAATTCCAAAAAGCCAATCTCATTTCCACCGCCTGAAACGTCATTATCCATCACTATAACTTTTTCAAGCGTTGGAATTTGACTTTCAACCGAGCGGACTTTTTCTGATTGTTCCGCATTTTCAACAAAAATGATTTTGCTTTTTGAGTCATTTAAAATATACGCACTGCTGTCCGCCGTTAGCGTTGGATAGATTGTAACCGAAACACCTCCCAGACATGCAATCGCATAATCTGCATACGCCCATTGCGGGCGATTTGAGGCTAAAATGGCAACTCGGTCTCCTTTTTGAACACCGATGGAAACCAATCCTGCGGCTAAATTTGTAACTTCACGGCGCACATCGCCATAAGTTGCCGATTTCCACTTTCCATCAATTTTAAAAATATTGGCGATTTTGTCGTGCGAAATTTTTGTTCGTTCGATGAACATTTCCGCGATTGTTTGATTATTCATTATTTTCCTCCAAGTTTCATTTTTCAGTTGGAATTATTTTGCGTCTTCCATTAAATTACGCGACTCGCCGGGGTGGTGAAATTGGTAGACGCGCTGGACTCAAAATCCAGTATCCGCGAGGGTGTGTCGGTTCGAGTCCGACCCTCGGTACAATAAAGGGGCATTTCTGCCCCTTTTCTTTTTTTACTCCTCGTAAATAACAACTGAACTTGCCACAAACCGATGGCGAAGTTTCGGATCGCTTTTTGCGCACACTTCCCCATCAGCATGTTTGTGCCCTTCCTCATGCTCATGTTCTTCTTCAATCGTTTCCGTATTGTAAACACCTTGAATAGAAACTCGTTTTCCATCCGCATCTTTTGGAATCGTAAACGCTTCGTCCAAGAATGTAACAATGAGCATTTCTTCTCCTTCAGCGATTCCAAACCAGCAACCTTTATGTTTACAAAGTTTCGCAATTGTTCCATCAACACGAACATCTTTTGCGAGATATGATTCACTATCCGCCAAAATTGCTGCGAGAGCAACACCATCTTTGATTGTCATTTCAGCGCCGAAAGTCGTTTTGTTTTCGGCGGTTCCGCAAGCAATAATCATCAAAATTGCTGCGAAAGTTAAAATTACTTTTTTCATCTTTTTCCTTTTCCTCTTTTTAGTTCCAAAGATCTTATTTTCCAAAACATATAAATCCCTGTTATCGACAAAACTGTCATAGAAACAGCGATTAGGTCATAAAACAACCACCCAAATTTACCAAAAATTGTGCCAGAATGCAAATCCCAAACTATCTGTTCGACAGGAACGGAATTCACTGCGATGCCGGCGTTTCCCTGCGATATTCTGACTTTTTCCAATTTTTCGATATACGAATCGGGCGAAAGCCAAGTTGGAATTGTCCAGCGACTCATAATGTGGCGATGTTCCAACAATATGCCAGAAATCGCGATAAAAATAAAAATCACGCTCACAACGATGCTCAACCACCGAAAATATCCAAATCCAAAACGATGCGTTTTACGCCAGATTTTCACCCGATAAATTCTACATCAATTTTTTGGGGAATCACTCCTGCCTCAAAACCACGATCCAATAACCGTTGCACGGCTTTCCTGCCACGATCTGTCCAATCCACAGTCCACTCGTTGACATACATTCCAACAAATCGATCCGCCAAATCTCGAGAAAGTCCACCGGCATATTTCATCGCATAATCCAATCCCTTTTCCCGATGTTCAAGCGAAAACTCGATACTTTTTTTAATCCAATCGGCAACATCATTCATCACTTTTTCGCCCAAATCACGACGAATTACATTTCCGCCAAGCGGAAGCGGCAGATTTTCTTGCTCCATCCACCATTCGCCCAAATCCAAAATTTGCACAAAAGACTGATCCGCATAAGTCAATTGCCCCTCATGAATAATCACACCGGCATCATATTTTCCGTCCAAAACTGAATCCATAATTTTATCGAATTGAACATTTTTCGTTTGAACTTTCGGCTCCAAAATTTTTAACGCAAGATAAGCAGTTGTAAATTCGCCTGGGACAGCAATTTTCACATTTTTCAACTCATTCAGCGTGATATTTTTTCTGGCGATAATTTTTGGTCCATAGCCATCGCCCATACTCGCACCGGAATTCATCAACGCATATTTTTCGGAAAGATAGGCAAAAGCATGAATCGAAATCGCACTCACTTCATATTTGCCATCAAATGCCCATTTATTCAGCGTTTGAATATCACGCAATTCATGATGAAAACGATACGGCGCTGTGTCAAACACATGATTTGCAAGCGCATAAAACATAAAAGCATCGTCGCTGTCGGGACTATGAGCAATTGTGATATCTAATATTTCTTTCAAAATTTTCATCCTTTGGTTATGAAAAACTGCATTTATTTTAGAAGATCAAATTCCAATCTCAGTTTTTTCCAAGTTTCACGCAATCCTTCTACATGAACTTTGGTATGATTCAGCACAGGCATAAAATTTGTGTCCCCGTTCCAACGCGGAACAACGTGCCAATGGACATGCTCGTCAATTCCAGCCCCAGCGGTTTTTCCCAAATTCATACCAAGATTGAAACCGTCGGGATTCATCAATTTCTTCAACACGGAAAGGCTCTCGTCAATGAGCGTCATAATTTCTGTTTTAACTTCTGACGATAGCGCGAGATAATCGTTAGTGTGCTCGTATGGACAGACCATCAAATGGCCGTTGTTGTATGGAAAAAGGTTCATGATTACAAACGCATCTTTCCCTCGTTTTAAGATTAAACGACTGCTATCGGAACTTTCTTTTTTTTCGCAGAGAACACAATAATCGGGCTTTTCTTGTAGAATGTATTCAATTCGCCAAGGCGCCCAGAGATGTTCTTTTGTCAATTTTCTTCGCGGCTTGCTTTGTATGCGCCAACTACTTTTTGTGCAAGTTCTCTTGGCATTTCCTCATAGTGCGAAAATTTTTCGGTATGTTCTGCGGCACCTTGCGTCATAGATCGCAACACTGTGGAATATTTATTCAAATTTGCCAAAGGAACTCGTGCTTTGATCACTTGAAAATGCCCATCGGAATCCATTCCTTGAACTCGACCTCTCCGTGAAGAAATATCGCCCATCACATCGCCCATAAATCGCTGTGGCACGTGAACTTCAATTTCATAAATTGGTTCGAGAAGATATGGTTTCGCAGATTCGAATGCATCTTTGAATGCACCGCGTCCTGCAATTTGAAACGCCATATCGTTGGAATCAACTGAGTGCATTTTGCCATCGTAAAAATCCACTTTCAAATCGACAACTTTGCATCCTGCAATCACACCATCTGCACAAACTGCTTTCACACCTTTTGACACAGATGGTACAAATCCTCGGTCAACATTTTGCCCAGAAAGACTTTCGGTAAATTCCACTCCTTCACCACGCTCTTTTGGGCTGATTCGCATCCAAACTTCGGCAAATTGCCCAGCGCCGCCACTTTGTTTTTTATGGCGATATTTCGACTCGCTGTTTGATTTGATTGTCTCACGGTACGGTACTTTCGGCTCGCTGATTGATATGTCTATTTTGTAACGGCGTTTCATTCGATCAATTTGATTTGTAATGTGCATCTCGCCCATTCCGGAAATAATTGTCTGTTTCGTTTCCTGATTTGTCTCAAACACAAAAGTCGGATCTTCTTCGTGGATTTTCGATAGCGCCGTCGAAAATTTTTCTTCATCTCCGCGAGTTGCAGGAACCATCGCAAAATGGATATTCGGCAGCGGATATTCGGTTGGTTTGTAAGTAATTGGTTCTTTCGCTTCTGCCAACGTATCGCCTGTATGCGTATTTTTCAATTTTACAACTGCCGCAATTGAACCGGCAGGCAATTGACCAGCATCTTTCCTGTTCT
>JADHUZ010000049.1 GCA_016784265.1 Fidelibacterota bacterium | reverse complement strand
GCTCAACACGATTATTTTTTCGATTCCGATTGTTTGTGGATTTTGCGCAATTTATTTGCTGACCACGATACCAGATGCCGATGGAGATGGGAAAACGGACAAAATCACTTTTTGTGTGCGTTTCGGGAAAATTAAAACACTCAATTTCGCGATGATTTTTATGATATTATCGGCTGTTTTCGCAATTTATTTACACGATCATTTGGTCGCATTTGCCGCATTTGCCGGTGCTGTTATGATCTCCAGAGCAAGAATTTATTTCAATCAAAACCGTGACCTTTTGCAGGCAATTCGCTTTTCAATTCTCTATCTACTGATTGCAATGAGTTTGCAATTTCCAATTTTGTTTTTCCTGACAGCCGTCGTTATTGTTGCGTCTCGGTTATATTATCATTTTCGTTTCCAAAAAAAATATCCAATTATAAGGTAGCCAGTGAATATTAAAAAATTATGTAACAAATTCAATCTGACGGAATACATTGCGTTTGATTTAGAAACAACAGGTTTGAATCCCAGCGATAGTTTCATCATCGAATTTGGTGGTGTGCGGTTTGTCAACGGTCAGCCGCAGGATAGGCTTTCGATTTTGATTAAACCGCCGATATCCATTCCGCAAAATATCACGGAATTAACGGGAATTGATAATCAAGCAGTTGCAGACGCACCGGCACTTGAAGATGTCGCACAAGAAATTATCAATTTTCTCGGAGATCTTCCGTTAGTTGCGCACAATATCAATTTCGATGCTCCTTTTTTGCAATATCACATTCAAGAAGTTTTTTCAAATTACAATTTATCAAATCCGCTTTACGACTCGTTGTTGCTTGCGAAAATGGTTCGATACGATCATTCAGCATTTAATTTATCTGCTGTCGCGCAGTTGACCGGAGTGAATCTTTCTCATGCCCACCGCGCAGAAGATGATGCTCTTGCGTGCGGTGAAATATTTCTCAATCTACTGCCTGAGGTAGAACGAGCAACCGATGCTGCGTTGTTGGATATTTTGCCGTTGGTGAGAAACATGGATTTGCCGAACGGAAAACTTTTTCAAGATCTCTCAAATTTCCGAAAATCAGAAGGGATTAAAGTGGAAAACCAGACGGCGTCGCTTTCTCGATATATTTCGCTGCAGAAAAGCGAACAAAAACAGATTTATCCGGATGTGGAGGATGTTTTTGGGCAGAATGGTCTGATGGAAAAAAGAGTGGATGGATTTGAAGTGCGTGCGACTCAGGTGGAAATGGCAAATGCGATTTATCAGACGATGCTTGCCGATGGAACTTTGATTGCGGAAGCCGGGACTGGAACTGGGAAATCGCTTGCATATCTTGTGCCATCTGTTCTCTGGCAGAAGGAATTTGGTGAAGATGAGAAGATTGTCATTTCCAGCCACACGAAAACACTCCAAGATCAGTTGTTTTTCGATCAAATTCCGCTGGTCAAAGAAAAATTGGGCATAGATTTTAATGCTGTGATGCTTAAAGGACGCAAGAATTTTTTATGTAAAACACGATGGCAAAATACGATAAAACAAGCTGCTATCCGTTTTCGGAAGCAAGATAGAGAAAATTTGATGATTTTGTCTATTTGGCGGCATGAAACCAACACGGGCGATATTAGCGAACACAATGGATTTAACAGTAACTATCATTTTTGGCTTTGGAGCCAAATTGCCAGTGAGCCGGGATATTGCACTTCTCGGCGGTGCGAAAAACACAATGGTTGCTTTCTGGGTGCTCTCAGAAAAGCGGCTCAAAAAGCGGATATTCTCGTGGTGAACCATTCACTGCTTTTGTCGGATTTGGCAAGTGGCGGCGAGATTCTTTTTCCGATGTCACGGCTGATTGTGGATGAAGCGCATGTGCTCGAAAAAGATGCGTATTCTCATTTTAAAATTTCTTGGAATCACCATGTTTTTAGGGCAATTTGCGAAAAATATTTCATCGAATATTCCGGACGAATTTCCGGATCGCTTTCTTCGATTGGACTTATATCTGACCAGAAAAATGATTCTAAATTGGGAAATATCGTCGGCAGTTTATTGAGCACGCTAAAACTGGCGTTAGAAAATTCGGAATCTTTTTTCACTGCAATGTATCAATCGTTTGAAGAAATTCACAAAAAATCCCAGTATGTGCAAAAAAAACGGTTTTTTGATACGGAGTTTTTCGCGCCTTTTGCAGATGATGTTCAACCATTTGTGGATAATGTCAAAGAAGCGTTGGACCACGCTCGAGCAATTGTGAAAATATTGGAAAAAAAGGAATATGCGGAATCTAAATCGCTACTTTCTGATATTTCAAATGCCAACGAAAGTATGAGTGAATTTGTGCGGAGCGTTTTATTTTTGACTAATGTGAGCGATGCGAATTTTGTTTATTGGTATGAATTTCCCACTCGCGGAAACGTGCTTAATTTTTCGTTAAATTCCGTTCCCATTGATGTTGGTGAAATTTTGGGGAAATCTCTCTTTAACAAAATGGATTCGTTGGTGCTCTGTTCCGCCACGATGAAAACGGCTAATAGCTTCCATTATATCAAGAATAGAATGGGAATCCGCCATATCGAAAATCATGAAATTGATGAAGTGGATTTCGGTTCTCCTTTTGATTTTCAATCTCAATGTATGGTTTTAGTCCCAAAATTTTTCCCTGCATTTAACCAAAAAGGTTGGCACGAAACGACGGCAAAATTGATTGCCGAAATCTCCCAGAAGACCAAACGAAATATTTTGGCACTTTTCACCTCTCACTCGTCGTTACAAGGCGTGAAGAGTGTACTTTCTCCATTGATGGCAGACTTGGAACGAAAGTTGCTTACGCAGGGATTTGGGACAAACCGATGGAGTCTCTTGGAGAGTTTTAAGAATGCGAAAGGTTCTGTGCTTTTAGCGACGGATTCTTTTTGGCAAGGCGTTGATTTTCCCGGTGATGCGCTGGAAATATTGATCATGGCGAAATTGCCTTTTGGTGTGCCAACGGATCCGATTGCAAAATCAATTTCCGATCAAATACAACAAGGCGGCGGAAACAGTTTTAATGAATATAGCGTGCCGGAAGCGATAGTAAAATTCAGACAGGGATTTGGCAGATTGATTCGCACAATGTCGGATAGGGGAGTGATGGTTGTGCTGGACGAGCGTATGATTAAAAAATATTACGGTAGGGCATTTCAGGAAAGTTTGCCAGTCAAAACGACTGTTGAGACTGCGGAATCGTTACCTGCTGTGCTCGCAAAGTTTTTTGATCAAGGAATGTTATTTTAATTCTTGGAGTCAAGTTTAAATTTCCTGCGCATCTCGCAAACTATCACCCAACAAATTAAACCCGAAAACAGCGGTGGCAATTGCCAATCCCGGCCAGAGCGAAATATGCGGTGCGTGATAAAGGAATTCCCGCCCTGTGGAAATCATCGCGCCCCAACTTGGTAGCGGAGGTTGCGCGCCCAGCCCCAAAAACGAAAGGCTCGCCTCCGCCAAAACAGCATTTGCCATGCCCATTGTAAAAATGACAATCAGTGGTGATAAGGTATTGGGTATCACATGTTTTAATAAAATTTTCCACGTGGGAATTCCAAGAGCGATTTCGGCAGTGATAAACTGACTTTCGCGGATTTTCAGTACATGCGCTCGGATGAGCCGTGCTGTTGGTGGCCAACTCACAGCGCCGATTGCTAAAAATGTCAGCAAAAGCGAAGGTGGAAATGCCGCAGTCAGTGCGATCATAAAAAGCAGTGCTGGAAATCCGAAGACAATATCTGTGAACCGCATCAAAATTCGTTCCAAAACACCGCCGAAAAACCCGGAAATCAAACCGATAAATGTACCTAAAATAAGCGAAATTAAACTTGCGCCAATGCCAACGGTGATGGAAATTCTTGCGCCAAATACGATTCTGCTGAATATATCTCGCCCGTTGTAATCCGTGCCCATCCAGTGTTCCAGTGATGCTCCAGTAAGCGCATTTTCCAAATCTTGTTTGAGCGGATCAAAAGGCGCAATCCATTCTGCAAACATACCCATAACCACAACGAGCAAAACGAGAATTAAGCCAATCCAACTTGTTGGATTTTTTCGCCATTTTCGGAAGAAGCGATGATTCACGGTGGTTATATTTCCTCGCTTCGTCGCACGCGTGGATCGAGCAATCCGTAAAGCAAATCTACGATTAAATTGATAACGATGAACACGCAAGCCGTGAAGATTACAACGCCTTGAATTTCGGGAAAATCGCGTTTTTGAATTGCATCCATCGCCATTCTGCCGATTCCGGGCCATGAAAAAATAGATTCTGTAAGCACTGCTCCGGAAAGAAACGAGCCAAAATCCGTTCCGATGATTGTTACTGTCGGAATTAGCACATTTTTGAAAGCGTGTTTCATCACGACGATCGGCTCCGAAAGCCCTTTCGCGCGTGCCGTTCTCAGATAATCTTTACCGAATTCATCAATCAAATGTGACCGCGTGATTCGCGCCAGAAATGCTGCTGACCGAAGTCCAAGTGTTACAGCAGGCAAAATAAGATGTTTCCACGAAGACGAGCCTGAAGGAGGCAAAAAACCCAGTTTGACGGAGACAAGCCATATCAACACCAATCCGACCCAAAACACCGGCGCGGAGATTCCCGAAAGCGCGAAAAACATCCCGAAACGATCAATCCATTTTCCACGAAATAATCCGGAAATCGTGCCGATTGTTAATCCCAACAAAACCGAAACAAGCAAAGCTGCAAAAGCCAGTTTCAGCGTGTATGGGAATTTTTGTCTGATTTTTGCAGATACGGAATGATGAGGCGGAACAAACGATTTTCCGAGATCGCCGCGAAGCATTTTCTTCAAATAATGACCGTATTGCACAAGCACTGGTTTATCGAGGTGTAGTTCTTTTCTGAATTGTTCGAGAGTCTCTTCGTTATATCGTTCGCCGACGGCAGAAAGTACCGGATCGCCGGGTGCGATGTTCATCACGAAAAAGGTCAGCGTAATGACACCAAAAAACGAGATGGCGGCACCGAAAAATCGCTGAAATGCGTGCACTAAAAAATTCATCGTTCGCCGTTTATCACTCGTCTTTTATCGATATTTTTCCACTGTTCAGCGAAAAACATCATCGGTGGCTCGTAATTATCCATCGCCGAACTGGTCAAAAAATATTTGCGCGAATGCCACAAAAATATCCATGGTGCATCCGCAATTATTTCTTCCTCTACTTTCCGAATGAGATTTATTCGCTTCCGCAAATCAATTTCACGTTGAATTTCTTCGATTAACGCATCCACTTTTGGATTCGCATAGCGATTTCTTTTTTGTGTCTGTGAAGAGTGGAATAGCGGAAAGAGGAAGTTCTCCGCATCGGGATAGTCGGCGATCCAATCGAGCAAATAGGCATCGCATTGTCCCTGCCGAATCGCATCCTTGAAAAAATTCCAGTCGGTTTTTTTGATTTTGCAATTCACGCCAATCTCGCGCCAATACGCCTGAATGGATTCCGCCAAAATATTCCAACGGCTTGATTGTGATTGCCAAAGTGTGATTTCGAAGCCATCTTCAAATCCGGCTTTTTTGAGTAATTTTTTTGCTTGTTCGGGTAAATATGGATCTGCTGGCATCATCGGATTGTATCCCATTAATCCGGGCGGAATTGGACCGTGAGCAAGCCGAACTTTTCCGCCGAGTTGCATATCCACAATCTTTTTCCGATCGAGTCCCAAACTCAATGCACGACGCACTTGTGGATTATTCAGCGGTGGTTTTTCGCAATTCAATCCGATGTAATACACATCGAGATCGTCTTTGTATCGGATGCGATTTTTCCATTTTTTTGAATTGTGCCACCGTGCGAATTCGGTTTCCGGGATTTCGAAAACATCCAGATTCCCCACTTCAAATTCAGCGGATTGCGTCATTGTTTCCGTGATTATTCGAAATTCTAAAAATTCCATTTTCGCCGCACCTTCGTGATAATTTGGATTTCGTTTGAATCGCAGAAAATTATCCTGCTCCCATTTTTCCAAAATCCACGGTCCACTTCCAACAGGATGAAATGCAAAATCGGGATTTTTGGTTTCGCTTGGAACAATCGCCGCCGAAGGCATCGCGAAAAATTGGATAAACGGAGCAAACGGCTCTCCAATTGTAATTTTGATTGTGTGTTCGTTTGGCGTTTCAATCGTATCAATTCGTTCAAAAATCCAAATCATCGGTGAGTTCGTTTTTGGGGATGAAATCCGCTCGATGGATTGTTTCACATCGGCAGATGTTAATTTTACGCCGTTTGTAAAATGCACATCGTCTCGCAAATGGAAAGTGTAAATTTTGCCATCGTCGGAAATTTCCCAATGTGTCGCAATGCCGGGAACAAGATTGGTTTTATTGTCGTATCGTAGCATTGTGTCATACAACAACATGCACATTTTTCCGGTAACAACATCTGTTGCGAATGCCGGATCAAATCCTTTTGGATTGGAAGAAATAGCCAGACGAATTGTCTTTTCGGATAAATCTGGCGCGGATGAGCAGGCGTAAAAAAAGATGGCGATGAAAATGAAAATTTGTTTCATTGATTACTCCGTGTTTTTGTGTAGTGGAATTCCGCTGTTATAAAAATTTTGTTGAGGTTTTTCGTGGATTAATCCAGGAAATCGCTCGTTTAGACTTTTTGCGAAAAGAAAATCGAGATGTTCGTTGCTTTTCGGAGTCCATCTCATAATGCGCTCCCAAATTTCTGGCGATTCCATACAAAAATAGATGAACATTTTCTTATCAATGCGCCGCAATGCCTCGTAGAGAATTTGATACATTGCGATTCGCATTGGTTTCAGATAACGCATTTTTCCATCCATTCCGCGCACGAGTTCGCCATACATAATTTTTGATTCAGGAAATTTTTCGAGCACTTTTTCTTTCATCTCGGGAGGGAATCGCAAACTGCCGATAGAAATCCACGCAACGCGTTCCGGACGAATCACGCTGAATAGCCTATTCACCAATTCCGGATAATCTGTTTGCCAACCGGGAAAATCAAGCATCGGATCAAAATGTAAACCAAGCAGATATCCCTCATTTTGGATGATTTTTATTGCTTCGAGACGCTCATCGAGTGTGGCGGAATTTCGTTCTTCTTTTGCAATAATCGCCGGCGGATTGACCGACCATGAAATAACGGTCTTTTCGCCGTGATTTAATCCAATGAGGTTGCGGATATTATTCGTTTTGGTTTTTAGTTCCAACATTGCGTTAGGAATATCTCTGAACAGTTCAATCAGTTGAGATGAAAAATTTGTAGTGTTATCGTAAACTAAACTATCGGATAGTTCCCCTGTCCCGATACGAAAAAATCGATGTGGCTGCGTAGCAATTTTTTCTTCAATTTCTGTAATGATATTTTCCGTGTCCGAATGGATAACGGTTTTTCC
Source organism: Fidelibacterota bacterium (assembly GCA_016784265.1). GTDB lineage: Bacteria > Fidelibacterota > BS150m-G59 > BS150m-G59 > BS150m-G59 > BS150m-G59. The sequence continues at coordinate 298 of JADHUZ010000049.1, read as the reverse complement.
TGCATCGAGATAGAATTGCAGAATGCAATAAGTGCAATCAATCGGACAACCTTCCACATGATTAATCACATGATAACCGCAACATAGATAGTCATGGCTTGTGCCCGGACATTGCTTGACGGTGTGTCCTTTGCTTTCTGTGTATTCGATATTTGGTTTCATTGCAGCGCGAAATTTACTACAATTATTGCGTTGCTTCGTCGTTGAAAATTTTTGCGCTGATAGCGTTTTGTGCGTTTTTTTTATTCATTTAAACTTAGGGCAAATTCAATAAATTCTTTTAACTTCTCATCCTTTA
>JADHUZ010000048.1 GCA_016784265.1 Fidelibacterota bacterium | reverse complement strand
AATTACCTTTCGGCACCAAAATTTTCGTAAATCCCATTTGTTTGCATTCGGTCAATCGTCGGTCAAGATGCGGCACGCTACGAATTTCACCTCCGAGCCCAATTTCTCCTATCAGCGCAAATTCTTTGGTAATTGGCTCATCTTTCAAACTGCTGACAATCGCACAAGTAATTCCCAAATCCATCGCGGGTTCTTCAATTTTGAGCCCACCGACGAGATTGACAAACACATCTTTTGTCCCGACATGCACGCCAACGCGCCGCTCCAAAACGGCTAACAACATATTTAATCTGTTCCGATTAAGTCCAGTTACAGATCGTTGTGGTGTTCCATAATTTGCAGGTGCCGTAAGTGCTTGAATTTCTACCAAAAATACGCGACCGCCATCCAACGATGGAACTACCACAGAGCCAGACGAAAATTCATTTCGCTCAGCCAAAAACAAACCTGATGGATCTTCGACAGGAACAAGTCCATTTTCCATCATCTCAAAAACGCCCACGCCATAAGTTGCGCCAAAACGATTTTTCACAGATCGCAAAAGACGATACAAATGGTGCTTGTCCCCTTCCAAATACAGCACCGTATCCACGAGATGTTCGAGCAATTTTGGTCCAGCAATGGCACCTTCTTTCGTGATGTGTCCAATGAGAATCAGAATAAATCCGCTTTCTTTTGCTTTACTCAACAGTTGGCTTGCGCATGCCCGAATTTGTGAAATGCTTCCCGGCAACCCATCCACATTTTCGCTGAAAACGGTTTGGATTGAATCAATAATGACCATTTTCGGCTTTTGTTCTGAGATTACGCCGGCAATTGCTTCCAGCGATGATTCATTTTGAATTTGAATTTCGCTACCACCAATTTTCAACCGTTTCGCCCGCATAGCAATTTGTCCTGTTGATTCTTCGCCGGAAAAAATCATTGCCGTTTTTTCCTTCGCTGAAATACTTCCCGCAATTTGTAATGCCAAAGTAGATTTGCCAATTCCCGGCTCGCCACCGAGTAAAATCACGGAGCCAGGAACGAATCCACCGCCAACAACACGGTCAATTTCTGTTATTTCAGACGAAATGCGAATGCCAGATTGTTCGGAAATTTTATCCAGTTTTTCCGGCGGTTGTGCCGGGCGAGTTCTTGACTTTACACGAATGACTGCTTCCTCGATGACAGAATCCCATTTGCCACAAGCCGTGCAACGTCCGACCCATTTTGGATAATTCGTCCCACATTCTGAACAGATGAAAATCGTTTTAGATTTATTCACAACGAAACCGCCGAATTCACGTATTTCACTTTTTTATTTTTCATTTATTTGATCGCCCCTAAATTAAAAAATCAACGATGCCACGAAAAAATCATCAATTAAAATCACCGCCGAGCCGAGCACAAATGCTTTCGTTGCCGCTTTTCCAACTCCGCGCGCGCCCCCTTTTGTGGAAAGTCCAACCCAGCCGGAAATTATGACCGTCGTCCAACCGAACATCACAGATTTCACGAGCCCACCGATAAAATTGCGCCATTCAAAAAACTCCTCAAATGTGTAATAAAATTGATACGGTGAAACATCAAAAACTTGCCACGAGACAAAAGCCGCGCCAAACATTGCGGAAACATCGGCGAAAATCGTCAAAAGAGGAAGCATTAAAATAGCCGCAAAAAATCGTGGAAAAATCAGATATTCCGCCGGCGAGATTCTCATCGTTTTCAGCGCATCAATTTGTTCTGTTACTTTCATCGAGCCGATTTCCGCCGCAAGTGCAGTGCCATTTCTTCCCACAACGGCGAGCCCCGTCAACACCGGCGCCATTTCCATTAAAATCGCCATTCCCGTGGCAGCGCCGATAAAACGCGCCGGAATTATATTCCCGAATTGATATGCCGCTTGCCACGCCGAAACAGCACCGCCAAATGCCGAAATCACCAAAACCAGCGGAAGCGCTCGCCAACCGAAATCCTCCATCGCCTCCAAAATTTTCCGGCGATAACGCAAAAATGTAAGCGTGCTTTTCAGCGAATTCAGCGTCAGCGTAATCATTTCGCCGAATGAAATGACCAAGAAAATAACGCGGTCACCAAACCAAAGAATCAAATTTTTCAAAAATCTGCTCCCACAGAAAAATAGTATTTTGGCTTGCTCCAAGTGGAATTTTCAGGTGTCCACGCCGCATCAATTTTAAGCAAAAAATATCCCAAAAATATACGAACGCCCGTTCCATAGCCTTGCAAAATTTCATTTTCACTTTTCCAAAGCGAAGAATTCAACACAAGATTTTCGGAGTTCCAAGCCGAGCCGATATCCGCAAAAATTGCACCACGAATATTTTGAAATAAAATGTTTGTTGGAAAACCGAGATACAAAAAGTGCACAAACGGGAATCGTAATTCTGCATTCATCAAAAAACATCGATTTCCGGCTTGAGCATAATAATTTGCACCCCGAAGTGGCGTTACAATATCCGAAAAATACAATTCTTCAGCATCGCCATAATTAGGATCTTCGGAAAAATGGTAATTAATCCAATTGCTCTGTCCGCCCAAGAAAAATGTTTGCGCATTTTCTCCCTGACTGAATGCGCCACTCAGCCGCGCGGCAAATGAATATTCTCTGAAAAACGAAAAATATTGACGGAAATCAAACCGAAAAGTCTGAAACGCCAAATCTCCAATCGCAATCTTTGGAAAATTGACCAACGAAAATTTCATGCGTCTGCCATCTTTGGGACCGGTATGTCCCCAACTAACTTGATCTGCAATCAGAGATAATCTTAGTGGATTTGCGGAAACTGTGCGCGTTCCGATTAGAGATTCTTCGCTTAATTCATAAACGAACTGGTCGTCTGTGATTGCAATTCGATTTAGCCCTACTTCAATGCGAGAAAATTTGGAAAATGGAAGAGAAACTAATGCTTCGATTCCGGTTTGACTGTATCGCGTGATGTACGGCGGGTCCAGAAAAAAATGCGCTGAATGCCAGAAACCAATTCCAAAATTGATCCGATTTTTGAAATTCATAAACACGAAGGAATAATCGCTGTTTTTGAGATTTAAAAACAATTCCGCACTGAGATACATTTGATAATTTCCCAAAATATCGCTCAGCACAAACACATTGCTTCCCTGAAATCCAAATCGAGGCCCATACGAAGCATACGCGTCTGCATAATCGAGCGTGAATTTCGTCTTATACTTCTTGACAATCCATTGCCCATTTTCATCAAATGATTGAATTTCATCTGTGGCTTGTGACGAATCTTTGGTAACCGAAAAATCATGTCCAAAAATATAATCCGAATATGGATTTTCATCGACTCTATCAAGATTAGGAGAACCAATTTTGTCTGCTACTGATTTTTGTAATTTGAGTCCGGCATTGTCTTCTTTTCTGAAAATGGTTATCGGAATCTCCTCTTGCGTAGGTAACGATAGTACATCCGTAACTCGAACAATATCCCAGCCGCCATCCTGAAAAGTTGCAAAAACAAACTGATTGCTATCTCGCGACCACGACGGTTGAAATACACCGCCATCAAGATTGGTCAATGGCTCAGAAGTTTTCTGCGCAATATTAAATTTGTACAAATTGGAAATCCCACTTTGATCGGAAGTATAAAGCAGATTTTTTCCATCTGTGCTGAATTTCGGGAAATTTTCATCGCCTTCTGCCGTCAAAAGCAAGGATTTGGTGCCTGTCTCGACATCAACCGTGGAAATATCGCGCACAAATCCGATGGAATTCGTTTTCGAAATGTCATCCGTAAGATTTTCGTGAGCATACACGATAACCAAACCGTCCGCTGACCACGAAGGCTCAAATTCACTTGCAACATCATTGGTCAAATTTATCAATTCCTCCGTTTCAAGATGAAATGAATAAATGTCACTTTGACCATTTTTAATGCCGACAATCGCAATTTTTTCGCCCATCGGCGACCATGCGGTGCTGAAAATTCCATCTAAATCCAGCACAAATCGTTTCATTTTTCCGGTTTGAATGTTCTTCACAATAATCGCATCTTGACTCCCACTTTTAGCAGCAAAACAAATCCTGTGATTATCCGGACTCCACGAAATGCCGGGCGTTAGCCATTTTAATTCTTCCAGATGCGCAGTTTTACCGCCAGAAACCAATTTTCTAACAATCCGATCATCCGCGACAGAATATAAAAAAATGTCTGAATGTTCGTGCTTATCGGAAAGAAAAGCAATCATTGATCCATCCGGTGAAATTGCAGGAGCGATATTGAAAAAATTACCCCACTTTTTGTGATCTGTAATTTTGCTACCAATTTCCGCAACATTTTGACGCTGAATTGCATCCGACCAATGTTGCTCACGTAACCATGCATGCCAATCTTCGGATAAATCATACAAATTCACACCAAGAGAACGCTTGAAACTTTTCTCGACATTTCTATATTTTCGCGCGTTGTGTAAAATTTCGGCTATCTTTTCACACCCATATTCTTGAACGATAAACCGCCAAACAGACTGACCGCCTTTGTAGGCAAAATACCCGGATAATTCTGGAATTTTCGGAAATCTCGAATAAGTCGTCATGTCACGAATCACCAAATCCGAATGTTCATCCCAGCCCAACGAAAGAAATTCTGCCAACCCTTCATTCATCCAAAGTGGCAATTGGAAGAAAATCCGATTCGCAATCGCCGATTGCAACGTGCCACCATACATCATCTCGTTCAGCAAAGCATGAACCATTTCATGATGGAGAACGTGGCGAAATTGCGAATAAGAACCTTCGAACGGTAGCACAATTCGATTTTTGTAAAATTCTGTGAAACCGCCGACACCTTCTTCCAGATAACTCAGTGTGATATTGGTTTGCTGAAAATCATTGTGGCTGTTGTATAAAATCAGAGAAATTCTTCGATTCAATTTAAAATTAATGCGATCTGAGATTTGTTGACATGCTTTCTCAGCCGCACTCGCCGCAAACTCAGCGATTGGTTTGCCGCCATCATAAAAATAGATGTCAAAATGCTGGCTTTGGATATAATCCCACTCAAATTGTTCGTATTGCACTTTGTTTTTGCCGAATTCTTGAGAAAATCCAAAGCAAACAGCCACTGCAAATATGATGTATTTTTTAATAACCATCTTTCAATATCTTTCGCAAATATTGTCCTGTATAAGATTTCTTTTTTCGGGCAATTTCTTTGAGTGTGCCTGCCGCTAAAATTTTCCCTCCGGCATCACCACCTTCCGGACCCAAGTCAACGATATAATCTGCACATTTAATCACATCCAAATTGTGCTCGATGATTATCACAGTATTTCCCTTGCTTACGATCCGACTCAAAACTTTGAGCAACATTTTTACATCTTCAAAATGCAAACCAATCGTGGGTTCATCCAAAATATACAATGTGTTGCCAGTGCCAATTTTCGCAAGTTCCGTCGCAAGTTTGACTCGTTGCGCTTCACCACCAGAAAGCGTTGTTGCCTGCTGTCCAAGATGAATGTAACCCAACCCGACCTCGTTCAATGTTTTCAACCTCCGCTTGATTGGCACGATATTTTCAAAAAAAGCAAGTGCTTCTTCGACTGTCATTTGTAGCACCTCAGCAATCGATTTTCCTTTGTAATGAATTTCTAATGTCTCGCGATTGTATCGTTTTCCGTTGCAAATTTCACAAGTTACATACACATCCGGCAAAAAGTGCATTTCAATTTTTTTCACGCCGTCACCCTGACAAACTTCACAACGTCCGCCCATCACATTAAAACTAAATCGCCCGGGCTTATATCCTCGCATTTTGGATTCTGGCAATTGCGCAAACAAATCGCGAATATAAGTAAACAAGCCAGTATAAGTTGCCGGGTTTGAACGCGGCGTTCTTCCAATCGGAGATTGATCTATGCTGATCACTTTGTCAATATGCTCAGTTCCCTCGATGGATTGATATTTCAATGGATAGGCCTGCGACTTTGTCAATTTTTGCACAAGCACAGGATAAAGCGTGCGATTGATGAGTGTGGATTTTCCAGAGCCGGAAACACCAGTTACACAAATCATTTTGCCGAGAGGAAATTCTGCATTTACTTTTTTTAAATTGTTGCCTTCAGCCCCGATAATTTGAAGTGTTTTTCCGTTGCCTTTGTTTATTCGTTTTGGGACATGGATTTTCTTTTTGTCCCCAAGATATTGTCCAGTCAGCGATTTCTTTTCACGAATAATTTCTTCTTGCGTTCCAACTGCAACCAACTCGCCTCCGTGGATTCCAGCGCCGGGACCCAAATCAACGATGACATCGGCAGATTCCATCATTTCTCGGTCATGCTCCACAACCAAAATTGTGTTGCCCAAATCACGAAGATTGACCAAAGTTTCGATTAAGCGCATGTTATCCCTTTGATGGAGTCCAATGCTCGGCTCATCAAGAATGTACATAACTCCCACAAGTTGACTTCCAATTTGTGTCGCCAGCCGGATTCGCTGCGCTTCGCCACCAGAAAGTGTTCCTGCTGTGCGATTTAGCGTGAGATAATTTACACCAACGCTCGCTAAAAAATTTAACCGACTTTTCACCTCTTTGAAAATCTGACGCGCAATGTGCTGTTCAGTTTGAGTCAGTTGCAAATTCTCAAAAAACTGTAGTGCGTCCGCGATGGAAAGCGCAGTTACTTCCGCTATTGAAAAATTGCCAATTTTGACGGATAACGCTTCTTTTTTTAAGCGCGCTCCGTGGCATTCTTCGCAGGCGTGTTCGCTCATAAATTGTTCTATCCACGCCCGAATTCCCTGTGATTTCGTCTGCAAATATCGCCGTTTCAGATTCGGAATAACGCCCTCAAATTCACTTTCAAATTCGCCACGAAACCGTTCGGAATAATATTCAATTTTGACTTTTTCACCCTTCGAACCATACAGTAAAATCTGTTGTGCTTCCGGATTGAGTCTTTTCCACGGCGTCGTGAATCGAAAATTATACGCGCGGCTCAAACTTTTCAAATACGCAGAATACCACGAACCTTTCGGCTGACTACCAATCGGCTTGACACATCCATCCAAAAGCGATTTTGATTCGTCCGGCACGATTAACTCGGGATCAATATCTTTCTTAAATCCCAAGCCATCACAATTTGGGCAAGCACCATATGGACTATTAAAACTGAAAAGTCGCGGAGCAAGTTCATCGAAATTCACTTCGCAAAAAGCGCAGGCAAAATGCTGACTGAACAGTTGCAACTTTTTCACGTCAACTCGCTCAATAAATACTATTCCATCTCCGCGCGAAAGTGCCAATTCTATCGAATCTGTCAATCGATCTTTCACCGATTTCTTAACAACTAAACGGTCAATAACGATTTCTATAGAATGCTGTTTGTTTTTATCTAATCGAATCGGTTTCGATAAATCCATTATGCTGCCATCCACGCGCACGCGGATAAATCCATCGCGTTTCGCTCGCTCGAAAACATCTTTATATTCGCCTTTTCGCCCGCGAACTTGAGGAGAAAGAATCATAATTCGTTCACCTTCTGGGAAAGCAAGAATCGTATCCACAATCTGTTGCACGGATTGGCGTTCAACCGGTCTTCCGCAACGATAGCAATAAGGCTTGCCAATTCTCGCATAAAGCAAACGAAGGTAATCATAAATTTCTGTAACCGTTCCAACAGTGGATCTTGGATTGCGATGTGTAGTTTTTTGTTCGATACTAATCGCTGGAGAAAGCCCTTCGATGTTATCC
>JADHUZ010000047.1 GCA_016784265.1 Fidelibacterota bacterium | reverse complement strand
TGGGATTAATGATTCCGCTAAAACTCACGCTTTTTATGGGGATTTTGGGTGTTCTGGTTGCTTACAATTCGTTTATCGAACATCCGAAACGAGTCGGCGAGGTGCTTTCGCTTATTTTATTTTCGGTTCTTGGGATGATGCTGATGATTCGTGCAAATGATTTACTCATCGTATTTTTGGGTGTCGAATTGCTTTCGATTGGATTTTATGTGCTCGCGGGTGCATTTCGCAAAGATGTGCTTTCCAACGAAGCGGCGGTCAAATATCTTGTGCTCGGTGCGGTTTCTACGGCGTTTTTGCTGATGGGAATTGCGCTCATTTACGGTATCGCTGGCTCAACAAATTTTCCGCAAATTGCAAGTTTTGTTCAGGGTGAGATGAGCACAAGCCCGATTTTCTGGCTTTCAGGAATTTTTCTACTTGCTGGATTGGGGTTCAAAATTGCGCTTGTGCCGTTTCATTTTTGGAGTCCCGATGTCTATCAAGGTGCGCCGACGGCAATCACAGCCTGGATGGCATCCGTTCCGAAAATTGCCGGATTTATCGTGCTTTTTGAAATTTTCGTCAATGTTTTTCGTAGCAAATTACCATTTTTTGGAGTTTCGCAGGATTTTTTGTTACAAACTGTTGCGCTTTTGACGATGATTATCGGGAATTTTTCGGCGTTGCGACAGACGGATTTGAAACGAATGCTTGCCTATTCGAGCATCGCACATGCAGGCTATATTTTTGTTGCAATTATCATCGGAAATGCGGCAAATGGAGCGATGAATTTTTATATTTTTGTCTATCCGCTGATGAATTTTGCCGCATTTTTATTCCTCTTGATTTGGAAAGGAAACAACACCGAAATCAAACAATTCACTGGCTTGGGTAGAAAGCATGCAGGAATCGGAATTGCAATGTCCGTTGTGTTGTTTTCGCTGGCTGGATTTCCGCCTTTTGCTGGATTTATTGCAAAATATGGCATCTTCGTTTCGGCGATTCAACATGAATATTACCTGCTGACGATTGTCGGAATTTTGACCAGTTTTGTGTCGGTTTATTATTATCTCAATGTCGTTGTTACGCTATTTATGAAAGACGAATCCACCGTTGAATTTGAGATTGATGCAAAAAGCAACGCGTGGCTGTTTGGTTTGCTGGCAATTTCGCTCGTAGTTTTGGGAGTTGTACCATCGTTGATTTACTAGAATTATGATGAATTCAGCACATTTAATAATTAATGACAAATAGTCAATAATAAATGCTTATCGTTTACACAGGAAATGGAAAAGGCAAAACGACCGCGGCGTTGGGATTGATTTTTCGTGCACTTGGTTACGGCTGGAAAATTTGTATGATTCAATTTATCAAGGGCGATTGGCATTGTGGGGAACTCGATACCGCCAAACAATTCTCCGAAAATTTGGAAATTTATCCAATCGGTGAAGGATTTTATAAAATTCGCGGTGACAAAAAAACCGAAAATGAGCACAAAGCATCAGCACAATCTAGTTTGAAATTTGCCGAAGAAAAACTTACTTCGGGAGAATATGATCTCATCATTTTTGACGAAATCAACAATGCGATTGAAATGAATTTGATTTCCGTCGAGCAAGTTTTGAAATTAGTGGAAAAAACGCCCGAAAAAACCGATGTCGTTTGCACGGGCAGAAATGCACCGACAGAATTGATTGAAATGGCGGATTTGGTGACAGAAATGAAAGAGATTAAACATCCGTTTCAGCAAGGTATTTCTGCAAAAAAAGGATTAGACTTTTGAATCAATTTACAGTGTGTAATGAGCAATGAAAAGCATATGTTGACAAGGCAAAAGGTGTAATTAAAAAATGAACGAACTTCAACAACAAATATTGGAATTGAAACGAACGAAAAACGCCGTTATCTTGGCGCATTCGTATCAAATTCCGGAAATTAAACAGATTGCCGATTTTACAGGAGATAGTTATCAACTTGCGGTGCAGGCGAAAAATACCGATGCAGAAATTATCGTTTTTTGCGGTGTGCATTTCATGGCGGAAACAGCGAAAATTATCAATCCAAAGCGAACGGTGCTTTTGCCATCGCTCGATGCTGGTTGTGCGTTGGCGGATGAAATCACCGCTGAGCAATTGCGAAATTGGAAAGCCAAATTTCCCAGCGCGCCAGTGGTTTTGTATATCAATTCCACCGCAGCCGCCAAAGCCGAAGCCGATGTAGTTTGCACTTCGTCCAATGCTAGAAAAATCGTCCAATCTCTGCCAAATCATCAAATTTTGATGGCGCCGGATAAAAATTTGAGCAATGTTATTGCACAAGAATTGCCAGAAAAGGACATCATCGCTTGGGACGGCGTTTGTCCCGTGCATCAAGACATCACGGCAGAAATTCTCGAATCGGTGATGGCAAAATATCCCACCGCGGAGGTTGTTGTGCATCCTGAATGTCGCCCAGAAGTTTGTAAAAACGCTGATGCGGTTCTTTCAACAAGTGGAATGATTGATTATGTTGAACAATCAAATGCAACGGAATTTATCATTGGTACGGAGCAGGGATTGATTGACACGCTCATCGAAAAATTTCCACAAAAGCGATTTTTCCCGACACACGAGCCCAAATCTTGTGACGAATCTTGCGTTTGTCCATATATGAAATCAAATAATTTGGATAATGTGTTGCTGGCATTGAAAAATATGCAACACGAAATAGTAGTCGAGGAATCGGTGCGAGTCGGCGCTAAACGCTCGATTGATAGAATGTTGGAGATAACGATTTAAAGATTTTAGATTTTATAATCGCAAAAATTTGTTGAACTCAAAAACTCATAAAACGCAAGAATTTCTAACTACCGATACGATAACGCGACAGTTATATTCAACTGCGGCGTGCATTTACGAAATTCTTCCGACCGCTGTCGCTATCCCGAAAAACATTACTGAAATTGAATCAGTGTTTCAATTTGCCTGCGACAATTCACTTTCCATAACGCCGCGTGGTGCAGGTTCATCGCTTGCAGGACAGGCGATTGGCGATGGCATCATTTTGGATTTGACGCATTTTCGCAAAATCAAGATGTTAGAAAATAATCGAGTCCGCGTTGAGCCGGGCGTTGTGTATGCGGATTTGAACCGATTTTTGTCAGAATACGGACTGTTTTTCCCACCAGATCCTTCCAGTGGAAAATGGTGCACTATCGGTGGGATGCTCGGCAACAATTCCAGTGGTGCGCATTCGCTTCAATATGGCGCGACGAAAAAATATGTTCATTCGCTCGAAATTTTGCTCGCTGATGGAACAAAAATCAATCTCAAACGCGGAAAAAGAGCAGAAATTTCCGACCAAATGCACGAAAAACTTGCGACAATTTTAAATGAAAACCGCGAAATCATCGAAAATAATCAACCCAAAACAACACGCACGAGTTCGGGTTATGATGTGAAATCTTTGCTAGAATCGGACGATTTGGTGGATTTGTTTATCGGAAGCGAGGGCACACTTGGGACGATTTTGTCGGCTGAATTGGATGTTGTTCTGATTCCGAAATTTCGAAAAACGGCATTGTTTTATTTTGAAACGCTTGAAAATTCGGCAAATGCAGTGAAGGATTTGCTTCCATTTTCACCATCGGCTTGTGAATTTATGGATCATTTTTTCATTGGATTGACGCTGAAATCCAAGCCAAAATTGAAATCGCTCATTCCGGAGAATACGAAATTTATGTTGCTCTGCGATTTCGATGGAGACGACGAAACCGAACTTGAAAATCGGCTAAAAAACGCATCCGATTTGCTGATGAAAAATGGAAAATCAAGTGGATTTAAAATTGCACAAACCGATGTAGAATGTGATATTTTGTGGGACATTCGTCGAGCGGCTTTAGCAGTTTTGAACCAATGGAAAGGCATCGCAAAACCCGTTCCTTTTATCGAAGATGTTACGGTTTCGCCTGAATGTTTGGCGGAATTTTTGTCCCGCGCCTATTCGATTTTTGAGAAGTATGAAGCCACAACGGCGGCATTTGGGCACGCGGGCGAGGGAAATTTGCATTTGCGTCCAATTTTGAATTTGCGCAATTCTGACGATGTGACAAAAATGGAACAAATTGCCGATAAAATTTATGGATTGGTAAGCGAATTTTCGGGCAGTTTCACAGGTGAGCATGGCGATGGGATTTTACGAGCGAGTTTTACGCAAAAATATCACCCAGAAATGTTCCGAATTTTTGGCGAAATCAAGAAAAACTTTGACCCAGAAAACAGGATGAATCTGGGAAAAATTTGGGCAGAAAACCCACAGAAAATCTCCGAAAATTTGCGATTTGGTGATAATTATTCTCGTCAAAAAACGGAAACAAAATTTGATGAGAATCATCTTATTTCACAAATCGAACTTTGTCATGGTTGTGGGCAATGTCGCGATTATTGCCCAAGTTTTTCGGCGAGTTTGGATGAATTTGCAACAGCGCGTGCAAAGGCAAATGTATTGCGCGGTATGGTTTCCGGAAAATTAAATTTGTCGGATTTGCTTGAAAAAAGTGATATTTTTGATGCGTGTATTCACTGTAACGGATGCTGGGTGGATTGTCCGACTGGCGTGGATATTCCGAAATTGGCAGTTGAATTTAAGACTCTGAAACACACACAAATCCCGTTGAAAAATAAATTTTTGTTCAACACAAAATTAGTATCCGAATTGGGTGTAAATTTTGCGCCATTTAGTAATTTGTTGGCTCGCTCGGTGACAGGAAAATGGTTCGCTGAAAAAATGTTTGGCGTTGACCGACGAATGGAAATTCAGAAGTTTCGGCGCAACGCAATTTCGGAAAAAGTGTTCGCACATCGCTCAAAACAACAGGGCAGAAAAGTTGCGCTTTTTACAGGTTGCCACGGGACATATTCTGATACGAGTGAACTGAAATCAACTGTTCAATTGCTCGAAAAACTCGATGTGCAGGTGAAATTTCCATTTTGGCGATGTTGCGGTGTGGCGAAGTTTTCTAGCGGTTTACAAGAAGAAATTTTAGATGATGCACAGTTTAACACTGAAACGCTAAATTCTTATATTGAAAGAGGTTACGATGTCGTTTTTACGGCGGCGAGTTGCGGAATGATGCTCAAAAACGAGTATCCAAATTTGCTAAAAACGGAAGAATCAAAACGGGTCAGTGACAATATTTTAGATATTTTTTTGTATTTACAAAAACTTTATGTTGATGGACAATTTCGTGGTGAATTTTTACCCATTTCGGAGAAAATTATCTATCACGAGCCGTGCCATCGTCGAGCAGTTGGAACTGGCGATGCGGTGCGTTTTTTCCTCCAAAAAATTCCCGAATTGGAGATTTTGGAGATTGAAGACCATTGTTGCGGAATGGCGGGGACTTTCGGATATAAAAATTACGATTTTGCAAAAGATATTGGAACACCACTTTTTGAGGAAATTTCTCGTGTAAACCCGCAAAAAATTCTATCTGATTGCGGAACTTGTCAGGTGCAAATTGCTCAACATTCTAAGAAAAACACACAGCATCCGATTGAAATTGTAAATCGTTCGTATCATCCATAAATCATTTCTTTCTAATTGTAAAATAATAGTAAATTAACAGCTTATTTTATGGTGATTAATTCGTGAAAAAAATGCAAAAATTCAAAGAAATTGTTGAAGCCAATGAAAGATTTGTTTTGACAACACATATCAATCCGGATGGAGATGGCATCGGGAGTGAAATTGGGTTGTATTTTTATTTGAAACAATTAGGGAAATCTGTGCATATTTTGAACGCATCAAAAATGCCGAAAATTTATGATTTTTTAGAAAATGGATTTGAAATTCACCATTATTCGCCGGATGAACATGAGCAAATTTTAAAAAATACACAGATTTTAATTGCACTAGATATTGGTGATTATTCTCGAATGGGTTCGTTAGTTGATTTGGTTTCAACTATGAATTTATTCACGGTAAGCATTGATCATCACCCGAAAATGCGTGAACGATTTGATTTTTATTTAACAGATACAGCAGTTTCTTCGACTGCGGAAATTATTTTTTCGTTATTCGAAAATGATTCGCAAGCAGAAATTACACGCGAAATTGCAGAAGCGTTATATGTTGGAATTATGACAGACACAGGACGATTTTCGTATGATTCAACTTCATCGGAAACGCACAAAATTGCGGCTGCGCTGTTGTCTTGTGGAATTGAGCCATATTCGATTTTTAATAAGGTTTATGAGCAAAATCGCAGAAGCAGAATTCCGCTTTTGAAGGATTTTCTTTCAAATGCGCAATTTGTTCAAAATCAGCGAGTTGCCTATTCTTTTTTGACAAGAAAAATGCTCCAAAATGCAGGTGCAATTCGTGAAGACATGAATGGATTTATTGATTTGTTACGCACAGTGGAAGGTGTGGAAATTACGGTAATGTTTACTGAAATTGATCGAAACGCAACACGAGTAAATTTTCGTTCGCGTGGGAAATATCCTGTGAATATTCTTGCTGGAAAATTTAATGGCGGCGGCCATCCCAATGCGGCTGGTGCAACAATCGAAGAGCCGATGAAACTGGCAATTCCGACACTTTTGCTTGAAATAGAAAAAATGTTGAAAAACAACAAGGAGAACAAATGAGTATTCGACCTGATTTTTGGATTAGAAAAATGGCAAAAGAACACGGAATGATTGAACCATTTGCAGATAATCAAGTCCGAAAAGGAAGCATTTCCTACGGCATTTCGGCGTATGGTTATGATATGCGAATTTCGAATGAATTCAAAATTTTGCGAGTTGCGTCAGATTTGACGCTTGATCCCAAAAATATGCCCGATGATGCATTTGAAAATTTCGTTGGTGATGTTTGCGTCATTCCGCCGCACGGATTGATTTTGGCAAAAAGTGTCGAATATTTTCGGATTCCGCGCAATATTTTGACAGTTACGCAGGGAAAATCCACTTATGCACGCGTTGGTGTTTTGGTAAATGTTACGCCGTTTGAGCCAGAGTGGGAAGGTTTTGTTACAATTGCGATTACGAATTTGAGTGGAAATCCTGTCAAAGTTTATGCAAACGAAGGACTCGCGCAAGTTTTGTTTTTTGAAAGTGAAGATGCATGCGAAAAGTCGTATGCCGATAAAAAAGGTAAATATCAGGCACAAAAAACGATAACGGGAGCAAAAATCATTTGAAGATTTTTGTAGCAAAAAACGCGGGCTATTGCTCTGGCGTGCGAAATGCGATTGATTTAGCCGAAAAAACGGCACAAAAAAACGGTGAAGTTTTTATGCTCGGCGAGATCGTGCACAACGAAATGGTTGTGGAAAATTTGGAAAAATTGGGTGCTCAAGTGGTGCGAAATTTGAATGAAATTCCAAAAAATGCACCTGTTTTATTTCGTGCACACGGGACGAAACAGCAGATTTGGGACGAAGCCGAAGCGCGAAAAATGAATATCGTAGATGCGACTTGTCCGCTTGTGCTCGAAATTCACGATGAGACGAAAAAATTAGCCGATGAAGGCAGAAAAATCATCGTCATTGGTGATCACGGACACGATGAGGTTGTCGGAATTGTTTCGCAAGTTTCGGATGCAATTGTTGTTGCTGACGCTGACGAAGCAAGAAATTTAGGCAAATTGAAAAAGGTTGGTGTTGTCAGTCAATCCACACAAACATTAGAAAATGTGCAGAAAATCATCACAGTTTTGCTTGAAAAGGCAGTTGATTTGCGATTTGTGAACACAATTTGTTATCCGACGCGACGGAACCAAATGCAGATTAGCGAGTTGGCGGAAAAATGCGATTTGATGATTGTCATCGGTTCGTTTACAAGTGCGAACTCCAAACGATTGGCAGAGATTTCGGGAAAAATCAATCCGAAAACTTACCAAGTCGCGTGTGCAGAAGATTTGAAAAAAAAGTGGTTTTATGGTGTGCAGACAGTCGGAATTGGTGCCGGAGCG
>JADHUZ010000046.1 GCA_016784265.1 Fidelibacterota bacterium | reverse complement strand
GGATGATGAATTTGTGGTTGAGGTCGTTACAAAAACTGGCGAGAAATTGCTCGATGGTTTCGATTTACCCGAATTTTTAGAGATGACTTTTTGCGATAAAAACTTCAAATCTGAAATCAACGAAAAACCAGAAAACTTACCCGAAATTTTCGCAAAAAGTTGGGACAATCCCATTTGGAAAGAAATGGCAGAATTATGCGTCGGTTGCGGAACATGTAATTTAGTTTGTCCGACTTGTTATTGTTTTAATGTGGAAGATTGCGTGAATTTGCAACTATCCGGCGGCACACGAGAACGGCATTTGGATGGCTGTATGTTGCGTGAATTCACAGAAGTTGCCGGCGGAGAAGTGTTTCGTGAAACATTAGCGGCACGGATGCGACATCGGATTTACAGAAAATTCAAATACATTTCAGACACAACAGGCGAGCCATGGTGCGTTGGTTGCGGACGTTGCACAGCCTCGTGTACAGCCAGAATTAGCATCGTGGATATTGTCAATCGGCTTATCGAAGATTTTGATAAAGAAAGGGTAAATTGATGAGCAAAACAGCAGAAATCGTAAAAAACACCACACCGCAGGATTTGTATTTTCCTTTAATGGCAGAAATTACGGACATTCAAAAGTTCACCGAACTCGAAACGTTTTTTGAAATTACGCTTCCCGATGGCATGGACTTGGGGCATCAACCGGGGCAATTTGTCGAAGTTTCTATGTTTGGCGTGGGCGAAGCACCAATTTCGGTTTGCTCATCACCAACGAAAAAAGGCAGTTTTGATTTGTGCGTCCGCAAAGTTGGAATGCTCACAGAATTAATGCATCAAATGAAAATTGGCGACAAAATCGGCATTCGTGGTCCGTTTGGACACGGTTTTGATACCGACGCACTCAAGGGTAAAGATATTCTTATCATCGGTGGCGGAATCGGCATCGTGCCGTTGCGCTCGTTGTTCAATTTCGTTATTGATAATCGCGACAATTTCGGCCGGTTGATTATGTGCTATGGTGCGAAAAATACAGACGAATTCCTTTTTCCAGACGAAATGAAAATGTGGGAAAATGATAAGAATATCGAATTTCATTGCACCGTTGACAAAGGCTCGGATGACTGGAATGGTAATGTTGGCGTAATCACAACGCTTATTCCAAATTTAGATTTGGATTTGAAAAACACAATCGCCGCGGTTGTGGGTCCACCAATTATGTATAAATTCGTGTTGCTTTCGCTGATGTCCAAAGGTCTGCCTGATGAGAATATTTATATGTCGCTCGAACGACGGATGAAATGTGGCATTGGCAAATGCGGTCATTGTCAAATCAATCATTCTTATGTTTGTCAAGACGGACCCGTCTATCATTATCCAACTCTAAAAACCATGCAGGAGGCAATCTAATGGCAAAGCCAAAAG
The DNA here is from genome assembly GCA_016784265.1 of Fidelibacterota bacterium. GTDB lineage: Bacteria > Fidelibacterota > BS150m-G59 > BS150m-G59 > BS150m-G59 > BS150m-G59. The sequence goes on along the minus strand of JADHUZ010000046.1, from coordinate 6,565 downwards.
TAGCAGTTTTTGACTTCACCGGTTGCGAAGGTTGCGAACTCAATAAACTGAATTTTGAAAATCACCTTCTCGACATCATCGAACATATTGACATCGTCGAATGGCGCGAAGCAATGGACGACAAGGCTAAACATTACGATATTGCATTTGTCGAAGGCTCGATTTCTACACCGGAATGTGTTGAACGAATCCACGATATTCGTAATCGGTGCGATTTTTTGGTCGCACTTGGGCAATGTGCTGTCAGCGGTGGAATCAATGCGATGAAAAATTTGCGACCACTTGAAGAAAGCCGCGAGAAAGTCTATGGCAAATACAAAGATTTGTTCCCAACTTTGCCAGCCCTACCGCTTTCCGCCTATGTAAAAGTCGATTTTGAAGTGCGCGGTTGCCCAATGACACAAGGCGAATTTTTGAAACTATTCACTTCGCTTTTAATGGGCAAAAAACCCATCGTGCCAAATCACGCCGTTTGCGTTGAATGCAAATTACGAGAAAATGAATGTCTTTACGAGCGAGGAATGATTTGCTTGGGACCTGTAACTCGTGCTGGTTGTGAAGCAATGTGTCCGAGTTTTGGGCAGTATTGCATCGGTTGCCGCGGGCTTGTCAGCGACCCAAACAAAAACGCCATGGTCGAAATTTTAACCAAACACGGATTGTCGATTGAAGAAGCAGAAAAACGACTAAAATTATACAATTCGGCAGTTTATACGGAGAATTTACAATGAACGAAAATTTAAATATCAAAGTCAAACATCTCACACGAGTGGAAGGACATGGTAATATCGTCGTCAATATGCGCGAGGGAAAATTGGAAAAAGCCCAACTTGAAATCGTCGAAGCACCGCGATATTTTGAAGCAATGCTCAAAGGACGAAGTTTCCACGAAGCGGCGATTATCACAAGCCGAATTTGTGGGATTTGCTCGCTGGGGCATCAAATCACATCGCTGAAAGCCACTGAATTTGCGCTGGGTTTGGAAATTTCAGAACAAACCGAAAAACTGCGAAAATTGTTGATTCACGGGGCAACGATTCAATCGAATGTGTTGCACGCATATTTTTTGGCGGCGCCGGATTTTCTGGGTGTCGGCTCGGTGTTCCCACTCATTGAAACGCACACAGAAGTCGTCAAACGCGCACTGAGAATGAAACGCCTCGCAAACGACATTGGTGATATAATTTCAGGGCGTGCGGTACATCCAATTACGCCTGTGCCGGGTGGATTTACAAAAATCCCAACAAAAAATGAGTTGGTTGAAATTCGTCGTCGTCTTATCGAAGAAGCCCGTCCAGATGTCGCGGCAACCGTTGAAACGATGAAAGCACTCGCCAGTGCAATCCCGCAATTTGAACGAGAAACAGAATATATTTCATTGCGAAATGACAGCGAATATGCGCTTTACGACGGCCAAATTTGTTCATCGGATACTGGCACTGCACCAGACACAGAATATCGCAATTTCACAAATGAATTCATTGTGTCGCATAGTTCATCGAAACACGCAAAACACAATCGTTCGTCATTGATGGTCGGTGCGTTGGCGCGATTCAATAATAACTGGGACAAATTGCCAGAAGGTTTGCAAGTTGCAGCAAAGTCGCTCGGACTCGTTGCGCCAAATTACAATCCTTATATGAACACGATTGCACAGGTTGTTGAGGTGGCTTATTGCGTGGAAGATTCGATTCGTTTGATTGACGAATTACTCAAAACTGGCTTGCAAGACGAAAAACCCAATCAAACACCGACGAAATACGGCACTGGCATTGGCGCAACCGAAGTTCCTCGCGGCATTTTATATCACGAATACGAGTATAATTCAAAAGGGCAAATCGAATCGGCAAATTGCATCATTCCGACTGGGCAAAATTTGGCAAATATTGATGACGATATGAAAAAACTTGTGCCAGAAATTATCGAAAAATCCAAAGAAGAAATCACACTTCATTTGGAAATGCTTGTGCGTGCTTACGACCCGTGCATTTCATGCTCGGTACATTTGCTCGATGTGGAATTTGTCTGAGAAAATAAGCTATGAAAGCAAAAATTTTCGCGGTGGGCAATTCGCTTTACGGTGATGATGGAATCGGAAAAGCAGTTTTGGACAAATTGCAGTCTGACAATCATTTCCCTGAAGCCGAATTTTATGACGCGGATACAGATGCGCTTTCGCTGATTGACCGATTTTCGATGGAGGGATTAAATATTATTATTGATGCTGCAAAAATGGGTGAAAATCCGGGGAAAATTTGTAAATTTACGCCTGAGAATGTGGCATTAAAAATTCATTGGGACAATCTTTCGTTGCACGGTTTTGGATTGGCGGAAACATTTGAGATGGCAAAAAAAATCAATATGATGCCGAAAAATGTAATAATTATTGGTATCGAGCCAGAGAAAATTGAGATTGGAAACGGACTTTCTGAAATTGTTGAAAAGGCGATTCCAAAAGTTATTCAAATTGTTGAAAAGGAAATTACAAATGAACGAAAAACAAACGATTCTCATCATTGACGACGATATTGATCTTGTCGAAATTTTACGAATCAACCTGGAAAATGCTGGATTTGATGTCATTGATGCACAAGACGGACAAACTGGCATCAAATTAGCACAAGAAAAACAGCCATCTGCGATTTTGCTCGATGTGATGATGGGTGTGATTGATGAAGGTTTTCAGGTCGCTTATCAACTCAAACAGCAGCCCAAGACAAAAGATGTGCCTATTTTGATGCTCACGGCTGTCGGGCAACAAACAGGCTACAAATTTGACTCAGAGAAAGATGAGGATTTTCTTCCTGTGGATGAATTTATTGAAAAGCCAGTAAATCCAAAAAGATTAGTAGATTTGATTCGGACACATCTTACGCCGACTATGTGATTAATTTTATGATTCGATTTTTCAAAATTGCTGAATCAACAGAAGAAAATGTAACACGATTTACAACAGCACGAAGTTTGCGTCGGCGGTCAATTTGGTTTATTAAACTGCGGTGGATTGCCGCCTTTGGGGCAGTTCTGCTTTCTATAGTTGCAAAACATTTGCTCAATTTACCGCTTGATTTACATAAAATCCTTGCAATTGTTGGTCTTTTAGCGTTGACGAATATAGTTTATTTTGTATTTAACCGAAATGTCAAGCCAAAATCATTTCGGCGCGAAGAAACTCACATCAAAACGCAAATGATTTTAGATTTGCTTATCCTAACTATTTTGATGCACTTTACTGGTGGCGTCGAAAATCCATTATTTTTTATCTATTTTTTTCATGTTATTATGGCAAGTTTGATGTTCAAAGGCAAGGGCGTTTATCAAATTGCTTTTTTAGCAATTTTGTTTTTCACATTCGAGGTTGTCTTTTCTACTGCGTTTTTTCCGTTGCTTAATCACTATCATATTTTTTCACATTCAGACCATATGCACGACATTCGATATGTTTTGTTGATGCTGTTGATGTTCTGGTTTGTAATCCTTGCTACGGCATTTATTGCGGCATCGTTTCGGAAACGCTACCAAAAAATCAAAGACGAATTGGTCAAAAATCAAGAGCAACTTATCGAAACAGATAAATCAAAAACCGATTTTTTCAGATTTGCTTCACACGAGTTAAAGTCGCCAATTGTTACAATTCAAAGTGCAATTGATACCGTTTTAGACATTTCGGATTTGAGCAATCAAAGTAAAGATTTATTATATCGCGCAAGAAATCGCGCCGAACAAACTATCGAAACTGTGCGAGATTTGGCGGAATTGACCCGCAACGAAGCAACAACGGTAATTGGCGCCGATCCAATTCGAATTGGCGAAATGATTCAAAACATTGTTGAGCAAAATCGCGAACCAATTCAACAATGCGGGCTGGATATTCATTTTGTTTTGCCCGAAAAGCCCATAATTCTTCGATCGTTTCCTGGTTTTTTGGAGAAAATTTTTGGGAATCTTATTTCCAATGCAATTCGATATAGCCACGATGGTGGTGCGATAACAATCCGGCTTGTGGAAAAATTGACTTCCGTTGAGTTTTCTATTTCTGACGAAGGAATTGGGATTTCCGAAGATGCACAACAAATGATTTTTTCGGAGTTTTATCGCGCGCCCGAAGCGAAAAAACACAATCGGATTGGCACTGGATTAGGGCTTGCTATCGTCAAGCAATATGTCGAAAAATTAGGTGGAACGATTCAACTAAAAAGCCAACTCGGCAAAGGCACAACTTTCAAAATTACACTACCCACAAATGTCTAAAAAAATTCAAATTGGTGGCGTAATTATGCGCGAAAATCTTTCTCTTATTAAAATTTTGGGCATCAATAATGCACCAAATAGTGGGGGGCATATTTTTCGGATTTTTGGAGATGCAGGAATTTCGATGGAATTTATTTCGACAAGCGAAACAACAACAGGTAAGGGCAGTATTTTAATTTGCGTTGAAGAAAAAGAGCATCAAAAAGCCAAAATGCTAATCCCAATCATAGAACGAGAAATTTCTCCAGTGAAAGAAACAATCCACAATTCCGTGGCAATGATGACTGTTTACGGACCTCATTTCGCGGAAAAACCTTCGATTGCCGCCGCTTTTTGTGTCGCACTCGGAAAAGCAGGGATCAATGTTTTGGGCGTTTCAACCTCAATTAATAGCGTAACTTGTGTCATTCATCAAAAAAAATTGAACCAAGCAAAAATAGCGATTGATAAATCGTTCGATTATCCAAAATAATCTGTTCTAATCGTCGTAATCCCGAATCACTTTTTTTAAATTACTCCTATATTTTTCGGCATCACCATATTCAAAAAACTTGTAATATCTAGAATGGGGATCTTTCACATGCGATGCGTGTTTAATTGGACACCAATATTGTTCGGTTCTTGCTATTGTTTCTTTGGTGTAAGCGGCTACTGCATTTCCATATCCGCAGTAAACACAATTGAATTTTTCCAGCAAATTTAAATATGATAGATGTTGGCGATCAATCACAAAATATTCGTTTCGTTTGACGCGAGGAATTTTATACACGCGGAAACAAATATGCTGATACAGAAAAATTGTCAAATCCATCAATGTAATCGGAATTATCATAAAATAAATAATTGGCGAAATTAAAATATGGCGTAGTTTTGCGCCAAAAATATATTTCAGTAAGCCTGTTTTGAATTTCTTTTGTTGGTCGTGAATACTTTTTTCAAATCGAATTTTTCGCTTTTTAAAATTTTCAATAATCTGCCGACTTTTTTTTGAAAATTCTTGCTCCAATTCTTTTTCAAGTCGGCGAATTTTTTCTAATGTTCGTTCGAATTTTGCTTTCAATCTATCATTCTCTCCTTGTTTTACACCACACAAAATTTAAAACAACTTCGATAAACCCGCAAACATTTACTCCGCTAGGTTTTGCGATTTTTCTACCACTTTCATCGACTAAGATAATTATCCAAAGTTCACAGTGGATAACACTATCAAAACCTGCGCAGAATAATAAGTGAGTAGAATAAGTGCTTTTGCGCTTTTGAACGGTTTACTGAAGCGATCAATTGCTAAAACTGAATCAGAAAATACAAATAAAATTGCACCGATTGATGCAAATATCGCCCGAGTTTCATAGGAGAAATTCCACCATTCCAACGCCTGCCAAGCCATTATAATAATTGCCATCATATACATGATGACTGGGATTTTCAATTTGCCCAATCCCTGACGCAAAATATTGAAAATCGCAACTGCCACAATCAGCAATGGCAAAAGAATCCACCATGAAAAATGGAATCCAGATTGCGAACTAAACGCAAAAATGTAGAGCAAATGTGCCATCAAAAAACTGGCAAGCCCAGCGACAAATCTATCTTTCGGAAGCATGAGAAAAACATCACCGAAAAGAGAAAAAACCAAACCCGCAAGAATCAAATTTTTGTAGGAGAAAAAATTAAAACCATCCGTTTGCAATGCAAGAAAAATGATGAATATTGTTGTCAGCGGTTTGAAAATATAGATGAATATCTTTTGTTCTCGATATTCGGAACGGATACACATCAACGCCGAAAATGCAATCAGCACAAGAAACGCAGGAATATTCATTGGTTTAATAATTCTCTGACTAATTCGATATATTTTTGCATCGATTCTTCGGAAGGGGTCCCTTCCAGTTTTGTCCATGCGTCCCACTTGGCTCGTCCGACGAAATCGGAAAACCACGGCTCGTCACCACGGACATCACCTTCTGTGGCTTGTTTAAAAAGCGCATACAATTGAAGAAGTGTTTTGTTATCCGGTTTTGACGACAGCGTTTTTACATCTTTCGTCGCTTGCTCAAATTGCGTTTTTAATTCCGACATGAATTTTCCTTTATTCTAAAATTATACTGATAATTGCGATAATATCAGCAACATTTATCGCATTGTTTGCGTTGCAATCCGCCGCCCAAAATTCAAAATTATCCGGAAAATGTTGCTCAAGAATAATCGAAACGGTCAAAATAATGTCGAGCACATTGATTTCGCCATCGTCAGTTGGATCACCTTTTTCCCGCAAATGGCTGAGCGATTTTATGGTTACAAATCCGCCGTAAAT
>JADHUZ010000045.1 GCA_016784265.1 Fidelibacterota bacterium | reverse complement strand
CGTCGTGTGTTACGAAGATAATCCACGAGCGATTGCCCTTTCTGCAACGGATCAAGAATCGAATGTTCTAGAATTTTTCATCGTAACGCCGCCTGCGTATGGAACTCTATGGCAACAGCAATCAGGTGCAGAGCAAAATGTTTTTGTTTTTCATCCGGATGAAAATTATAACGGAAGCGATTCTTTTACGTATGTGGCTTTTGATGGTGAAAATTATTCCGAGCCAGGGACGGTCTCGCTCGATATTTACCCGATAAACGATCCGCCAGAAATTTCCGTTGTTCCACAAAACATTGAAATGATGGAAGACAGCATCGTAGAAATTGGCGTAGAGGGGTCAGATGTGGATGGCGATTTGATAGAAATTCAAATTGTTGAATATCCGGAATATGGCACTATCGGTGGAAATATAGGCACGGGAACATTCACATACACTCCAAATCCTGATTTTTATGGACAGGATGCGATAACGTTGGTAGCAGTAGAGACCAATACCAGTGACTTTTTGCATTCCCCGCCTGTTTTTGTGCAAATTGCGGTTTTACCGCAAAACGATCCACCTACTGCACAAGATATAGAAATTTCACTTCTTGAAGATACAGGTATCATGATTCATTTGTTCGGAGACGATGAGGATAACAGTTCGTCAATGCTTGATATTTGGACAATCAGCGAACCATCTCACGGTTCACTAACACAACACGGACAAGCCAATTTTCGTTATATTCCAAATGAAAACTACAATGGCATTGATCAATTTGAATATGTCGCTTCCGACGGGAATCTGACAGACACAGCGACGGTAATAATAACTGTCGAGCCAGTGAACGATCCACCTGTTTTAGTCAACATGGAAAATCACAATTTTATACACTTTAACAATGTGACAAGCGGATCTGAATTTTTTCTCGGTGAGCACTTTGAGGATTTGGATGGAGATTCTTTGTCTGTGCATTTTATCACAATTCAGGGGCACGAAACTGTGTTTGGTGGAACGATAGAGATTCTTCCAAATGATTATATTCGATATACATTTTCTCACCAAAGGTCTTTCGATTTGGCATTCTTTCGTGTTACAGATGGATTTTCTCAGACAAGGATCGGAAAAATTAAATTTCACATTCCTCGCGGAGAAGGCGAGCCAATGCGCGCCGCGGCTATGAGCCTGGGGCAAACAATCCAAATCATGGAGGAAGAAAACCATCAAATGACATTAATTGGCATTGATGTGGGATATGATTTCCCGGAGGACCCGCCATTTCCAAGCATGGATGTCCCACAGATTGGTGAGATTATTGATTCAACGTGGAGTCTCGTTTTATCTGATGGTCCAATCGCGGAATGGACAGTGGTTTACTCTGCCGGCGATATTGATGGTTTGTTGTTTGGCGATAGAACCAGCAGAGAATCAATAACAGATTCTGTTTATTACAGCATTACTAATCCGAATAACACAGCGGATCCTGTATCTGCGCCAGCCTTACTCGAGGTTACGATTTTCAATGTGAATGATTCGCCGACTATTGAGCCTATTTCAAGCCAAACAACAGACGAAGACTCTAATTTTTCGTTGCCCATCTTTTTTGAAGATCCTGACAACGATTTAACCCTTACTTCGTCCTCGACAGAACAGGATAACATAGCGATAACTTTTGCGAGCGTTACCGACACATCAGCCGACATGCTTATTTCATTATCTCCAAATTTCTACGGGGATGCACTTATTTCGGTTGCGGTGCAAGAGGATGGTGGCGACACACTCATGGTTTCGAGTGATTTTTATCTCACGGTTTCTAACGTGAACGATCCGCCGGTTGTGATGGTTTCTGATCAGGCAACGGTTGAGGACAATGAATTCGAAATGTTACTTGGAGCCAGCGACGTTGATGGAACCGTAGATTTTACATTTGCTGCAAGTGTTGAAGTAAATCCGGGATTAATTTCTGTGAGCGTAGTCGGCGATACTCTAATAATTGTGCCTGCGGAAAATCAGACAGGACAAGCCACAATTTCAGTAATTGCGAGTGATGGCGAAGAATATTCTGAGCCCGCCACATTTAATTTTACGGTTCAGAACATCAACGACCCGCCCGCGATTGCCATAATTGACAGCCAGGCAGTTGAAGAGGATGCGACTCTCGTTATGGAAATCCAGTCTGTGGATATTGATAGTGAGTTGTTGATTTATTCGGCTATGTGTAGCGAAGAAGATATAATTGTTTCGTTTTTAGAAAACATATTGACGATTGCGCCATCTCAAAATTGGAACGGCACGGCAACAATTCAAATTCAAGTGTCGGATGGAGAACTGTTCGATGCGGAAGAATTCCAAATTACAGTTAATCCGATAAACGACGCGCCAGTGCTATCAGAGATTGCCGCTGTTGAGTTTGACGAGGACGGCTCAACCGCAATTATTCTTTCTGCGGAAGATGTGGACTTTGTATCGTTAGATTTTGAGGCAACGTCTACAGAAAACATCACATCTGCTGTGGTGGGAAATATTGTCATGTTTAGCGGAAATCCGGATTTTTATGGAACTGATACGGTTATAATTTCAGTATTTGATAACGAAAATGCGAACGATTTTCAAGAAGTTACGATTAATGTGCTACCGATGAACGATGCGCCGGTGTTAGAACCAATCGATTTACAAACGGTGAATGAAGATTCCACATTGGTTATCTATCTTTCTGCGTCGGATGTGGACAATTCGGATTTAGTTTTTGTCGCAACCACGGAAGAGGAAAATATAACGACTTCGATTTTGGAGAACGTTTTAACAATAGCGCCGGCTCAAAATTGGAACGGCTCAGCGATTATTACTGTTTCGGTCAACGATCAAGTAGGGCGTCTTGTGGATGAAGAAACATTTGTCTTCACCGCAAATCCTATCAACGATGCGCCAAACTCGGAAAATATATCTATCTCAACACCGGAAGATACGCCTGTCGAGATCGTTTTTTCGGCGAGCGATGTTGATGGCGATATATTGACTTATATCGTAGTGGATAGCGTATCTAATGGTGTTTTTGAATCTGGTTTTTTCTATCCGGAATCTGATTTTTTTGGCTACGACATGTTGACCTATCAAGCCTTTGACGGAGAATTATATTCAGATATTTCAACGGTTGAAATTATTATCGAATCTGTAAACGATGCACCCATTTTTGCGCCCATCGAAGATCAATCTATGAACGAGGATGAATCTTTGGTGGTATCGTTTTTTGTAGAGGATATTGACAACGAAAATTTGACTTTCGGCGCATCTACCGGAAACGAATTTGTAACCATCATTTTTGATGATACTATGATGCAGATGACAATCGCGCCGAATGAAAACTGGTTCGGCACGGTAGAAGTTGCCGTTACCGCCGACGATGAAATGGCACGCACTATTGGGAGCGAAATATTTCAATTGGTCGTAAATCCAATCAACGATGCGCCTGTTCAAATTGGGCAATTTTCTCACGCAACGGTGTTGATGAATTCACAGGCTTTTATATTTAAAAATCTGGATGATATTTTTTATGATGTCGAAGACGATTTCAACTATACCATTGAAAACGACAACGATTCGTTGCTCCAAGTGACGATGGATTTAGATCATAATGTGTATGTTTCACCGTCACCGAACCAAACAGGCACGGCAAATTTGACATTTATTGCTGATGATGGCGAATTTGTTTTGTCTGGAGAATCCGTTATCACGGTTGTTGAAACCAACGGCGCGCCAGTTGTCTCTGCGCCGACAGTAGATATATCTGTAGATGAAGACAGCGAATCCATCGTTGTTGCCAATCTGAGTGATATTTTTAGTGATCCGGAAGGAGCGCCATTGAATTTCAATTGGAACAACAATAACGAAAGTCTATTGGCGGTCGAAATTGATTTTGAACGGTGGATCATATTGACATTCTTAGAAAATCAATACGGCACCGCGGAAATTGTGTTGGAAGCGAGCGATGGATTGGAATCGATTATAGACACGCTTTTTGTCAGCGTCAATTCGGTCAATGATTTGCCGGTAGCACACGCAGGAGAAAATCAAATCGTTTATGCTGATGTTACTGATTTTGCGGAAATTATCTTAGATGGTTCTGCCTCGTATGATATCGAAGGCGAAATTGCAAATTATCTCTGGTCTTGTGGCGAGAATTTTTATGATGGCGCCACGGTTGTGATATCTTTGCCGCGAGGCGAATTATATGAAATACTGCTGACGGTTTTGGATGCTGATGGCGGAGAATCAACAGATGCAATCACCGTTTTAGTCCCGTATTTTACGCCAGCGCACGAAGGTGGTAGCGTTTACAATCCAATGCTATTTTCTTTTACAGGAGCAACACTTGATACAATCAACCTGCAGCCGCATGATGAAATTGCAATTTTTGATGGCGATCTTTGTGTCGGGCATGGAGTTGTGGAATCTGAAATTTCCATAGAGGTTCCGTTAGAAGTGCAATCTTCTATGGATAGTGGTAGCGGGAATGGATTCATCGCTGGAAATGACGCATCGCTGAAAATATGGGATCAAAATGAGAAACTCGAAATCACCGACATAAGCGCTCTTTACGTTTCAAATGGTGGTGAAAGTTTTACATCGGTGCAATTCGAACCAAATGGACATTATTCTGTTACCGTGGAAGCAATTTCACGAGTTACGCAAGTGATTCCACTGTCAGCAGGCTGGAATATCTTCTCGGCTTTTACAATTCCGAACAATCCCGACTTGCTAAGCATTGTCCAACCGCTGATTGATGGAGGTGTTTTGACAACGGTTATTGATGAAAGTGGTGCTAGAATTCAGGAGTTTATGGGTTCGTGGATAAACGGCATCGGTGATTTTGAATTTTCTGAGGGTTATTATATCAAAACCACCGGGGATATTGATTTGGTTGTAGAAGGTGTGCGGGCAGAGTGTCCTGCACCAGTGCAATTAGGGGCTGGTTGGAATATCGTAGGATATCCGCTATCGCGTCCTCAAGATGCGATGAGTGCCGTTCAACCTTTAATTGATGCTGGTCTGCTTATTACCGTAATCAATGAAAGTGGTGCCAGGATTCAGGAGTTTATGGGCTCGTGGATAAACGGCATCGGCAATTTTGACGCTGGTGAGGGATATTATATAAAAGTCAGCGGTGAAATTGAATGGTTTCTTGATGAAGGAGAGGCAGCAAAAGCGAGCGTAGCTTCATCAAATCCGGTGCGTGGGGTTCATTTTGAGCCCATTTATTCGGGAAATCCGTTCAAGCCGATGGGCATCTATATCGTAGATGCGTTCATTGATGGAAACATTATGGAAGATGGTGATGAAATTGCACTGTTTGATGGCAAGCACTGTGTTGGTTCATCGCTGGTGACAGAGGAGATTGTGACCGGAGATTTTTGGATTGTTGCATCGCAAGACGATGGAGAAACAAGCGGTTTTGCGGAACACAATCCAATTGCCGTGAAAGTCTGGGATTGTAGCGAAGAAATGGAAATTCGTAATGTGGAAGTTCAATGGCTTGGCAAAGACGGAGAAGAAATTTCAGCACCGGCTTTTGAAGGATTGGGTGCGGCATTTGCTCGTATCAATTCTACGAATATTCCGTCCGATTTTGAGCTTTCGCAAAACTATCCGAATCCATTCAATCCGGAAACAGTGATTGAATTTGCTATTCCGGAAGAAACTCATGTGAAAATGGTAATTTATGATGTTTTGGGGCGCGAAGTTTCAACGCTAATCGACAAAAAACTTAAAGCGAATTATCATTCTGTAAAATGGGGTGGATTGAATCAATATGGAAAACAGGTGTCAAGCGGCATCTATTTTTACCGTATTCAAACAGCGAGTTTTCATCAGGCGAAAAAAATGGTCTTCATTCGCTAAAAGATAAAATGGAGCGACGACTTAAAAGGCGTGTATTTCCTACACGCCTTTTTTATTGCAAAACGCAGAACATTGTTCTGTGGAATTGCAATATTGGAGTAACTTAGCGACCCATGACAAAGGATTGGTTAGATAGTTTACGCGCGCAGCTGAAGATTAATCAGCAAAAGGTTCAGAAGCAGGATGACCCAACATCCATTAAAAGTCTCACGCTGGAAGAAGGAGAACGGCGAGATATCACCATCCTTTTTTTAGACATCAAGGGATTTACCGCAATGAGCGAGAAATTGGATCCCGAACAGATAAAATTTATCATTGACAGCACGTTTCGAGCGCTGACAGAGGATATTCACAGATACAAAGGGTTTGTTGATAAATACATCGGTGATGCAATTATGGCGCTTTTCGGCGGGAAAGGATCCGATGAACACAGCACGGAACAAGCGATTCGTGCAGGATTTGATATGTTAGAAACGATGAAACAAGTAAATGAGATTTTGGAAAAACAGGGTTTATCCCTTGCTGTTCGAATTGGTATAAACACGGGCTTGGTTGTTACCGGTAAAGTTGGCGGCAAGCGTGAAGGGGATTGGACTGTGATGGGTGATGCTGTCAATCTTACGCAAAGATTAGAATCTTCAGCAGAAGTAAACACTATTTTAGTCTCGGAAGAAACGAGAGATCGCACTCACAACACAGTGATATATGAAAAACAAGAGCCGATAACAGTAAAAGGGAAATCTGATCCCGTGAGTGTTTTTCGGGCAATTTCAATCAAAAAAAATCATTCCAACGAAGAGAAGTTTCACAATTTGGACATAAAGAAACTTGTTGGTAAAACAGAGCCTCTTGCACAAAGCCTGAATTTTTTACAAACCCCCGGCGATATTCGTCATTTGCACATTTCTGCTGACGTGGGGCTCGGCAAATCGAAATTAATCAAAACGGCAATTAGTGAGTTTTACGGTAACGCGAGGGGTCAGCATGTTTTGTTCGCTGAATTCCCATCATTTTATTCATCTCCATTTCCGGTATTCCGCCGCTGGATGAAATCTTTTTTGCAGGATTCCACTAAAATTGAAAATTTATCTTCTGCTCTGGAGCATTGGATTTCTTCCGTGAAACAGCCAGAATTTAAAGAGCGGATGATTCAACAGCGGGCAATAATTCAATTTTTGCTCGATCTACCAGAAGGAATCCAAAAAACAAGTGACTGGGAAATCAACCGCCTTGCTGACGAAGTTCAAATAACATTGCAATCTTTTTTGCAAATTATGGCATCTGAGAACCGGGATTTGCCGATTCTTTGTGTTGTGGAAGATATTCATGTGGCAACGGCAAGATTTTTTTCGCATTTTGTGTCTTTAATGCAATCAGTGTACGAAACAAAAAATATTTTGTTTATCACGACATCGCGCAGAGAAAAGATAGAAAGCGAATTTCTTTCTATCACAGAAAAATCAGGCATCGAAACCAAAAAGGTGCCTTTAAAACCTTTTACACAAAGCGAATGTGAGCAATTTTATCCAATACTTTTACAGAAGAAAGTTTTTATCGATAATATATCGTCGAAAGTTTTATTTGAAAAATCTGAAGGCAATCCTTTGTTTTTAGCCGAAATAACATATTCACTACGAGACAATGGTTTCGTTGAAGATTTTGAAGGTGTGCTGTATTTTGACACAAAATTAGTAGGTTTTCATGTGCCGGAAACAATACACGGCTTATTGTTACAAAAAATCGACAAACTTCATAAGGATTCTAAAAAATTAATACAATTTGCATCAATAATTGGACATCAATTTCCGGAAAAAATATTAGAAAAAATGTATAATAAAGCACATTTTACTCTGGGATTTTCAGAGATATTAGAACAGTTGATACAAAGACGATTTTTGCAAGAAGTAAAAAATTTACAAGAAATAAAATTCGCTCACGGCTCAGTGCGCGATGCGACGGAATCTACTATTTTGATGCGAAACAAGCGTAAACTCCATTCAATAGCTGCAGAAATTGGTGAATCGGTGTTTATTAATGAGTCGCCGCGAAAAATTCTATATTTGGCACAACATTGGTATGGTGCTAAAAATACAACCAAAGCAATACCAGCACTCGTTAAGGCA
>JADHUZ010000044.1 GCA_016784265.1 Fidelibacterota bacterium | reverse complement strand
TCGGAAAAGATGCCGACTTTGCAATCGTGAATCCGAAGGAAATTCACATGAATTGGGAGAACTCTCTTGTTTCTGCTGTGAATTGGAATGCGTTTACCAATTTTCCAGCATGTTTTCCAAATCATGTTTTCCGTCGCGGCGATTGGATAGTAAAAGATTCCAGATTGCAGACTGGGAGCAAGGGAGTTTTTGTGCAATCTAAATTACCTTAAAATTCTCCGCTATTTTTGAATTCTCAGTGCTTTTTCTAACTGATCTTTAGTTATATTTTCTCGTGAAAGTAGAATTTCACCCAGCGGACGCTGATCGCCTTTTTGTTGCGTTTCAAGTGCTTTCTTCACATCCCGTTCTGCACAAAATTTCTCTTTGATTACAACTTCACCAATTTTCATTTTTCTCTCCATTTCTTCTGGCGTAGATTACATCAATTCTGAAAATTATCCAAGAATCTCTACGAAATTAGCAAAATTTCTCGAAATTCCGCCAAAATCATCGCAGTTGCTCCCCAAATTTTTTCGCCACTCAACGCAAAATAAGGAATCGTAAAATCCGTATCGTATTTTCGGTGCCTTTCTGATTGGATATTTTGCTCGTTTTTTAAATCCTGTGTGGACACGAAAATGACTTTTTCTACCTCAATTGGGTTGAGATTGAATGTAGGTTTTTCGTCCATCCACCCGACAATCGGGAACATTTTGAATCCACTCACTGGAACAAATAGTGGCGATAATTTTCCAAGAATTTCTACAGATTTTGGGGGAATTCCAATTTCCTCTTCGGTTTCACGAAGTGCGGCAATTTCTTTCGTTTCTTTATCCTCAATCGCACCGCCAGGGAATGAAATTTGTCCGCGATGGTTAGCCATTTTTTCTGTGCGTTTTGTCAGAACAAATTTCAAATCATCATTTTCTTGAAACAGCAACAATAAAACAGCGGCGTTTCTTTTTTTTGCTGAATTTATAGTCGGCAAACTACGAAACGGTTGAATCGCCATTTTTTTCTGAGCATCTTTTCCTGGTAATGTTTTTTGAAGCACAATCTGCAATTTTTGCTGAAATAATCTAATATCCATACATCAAAAGTTACAAAAAAGCCCACAAAATTTGCGGGCTTTTTTCATTTAATGATGGTGATGATGCCCATCACCATGTTCTGGCTCAGCAACAATTTCTTCCAATTTCCCTTGTTTTAGTAATTCGACCGCTTGCAAAATTGTGTGATTCTGTTCAAGAAAAAACACCTGGATTTTCCATCGTTGAGCCGCTTTCCATGCATGCTGTCCCATGTGATGAACAATCACTTTATCAAATCCCAATTCTTGTGCTCGTTTGAAAATCATCGCGCGCTGCGATTTTTTATCTCCAACAATCGAGTGAATTAATTTGCCATCTTCCGAGACTACCAAATACCAATTTGAATAACCAAAATGACCGCCAATTTGCGTGTCAATTTCATTTCGGTCTGCAACAAATAAAATATGATTCATTTTCTATCCTTATTTTTTAAATATTTGAATAAAACCCGTTACCAAAACTAATGCAATCCCAAAAGTTACAACAATTGTCGCGCCAGTCGGCAAATCCAAATAGTAAGAAATTAAACAGCCAACGAACGAAACAATGGCACCAAAAATCCAACCCAAGATGAGTCGATTTTTTGTAGAATTTGCCAGCATAATTCCAATAACCGCTGGCACAACCAAAAACGAAAACACGAGTAAAACACCTACAATTTGCACAGAACTCGTAACAACAAAGCCCAGTGTCAAATAAAACATAAAATCCCAAAATCTCACCGAAACGCCATCATCGTATGCTTGCTTTGGGTTCTTGGAAATCAGGAAAAATTTCCTCCGCCAAAACCAATGCAAAACTCCGATAATCGCGTACAAAATTGTAGTTTTCAGAATCATGCTCCATTTGACCCACAGAATCGAACCGACGAGAAGCGTTTTGATTTGTTCTGCACCATGTGCCACGCCAGTAAGCACCAAAATCATCAACGCACTTGCGACGGCATAAGTGATTCCGATAAATGCTTCTTGCGGAATTTTTTCTGATTTTTGGCGTGTTAATGCAAGAATTCCAGCACCAAAAAACGCCGCGGTAAGCCCAGCAAAATATGCTAGATTGCTTCCGATTTCTGCACCGAAGAGGAGTGCCATGGCACTCCCCACTGCGGCAACTTGCGCCAATGCTATATCTACAAAAATCACGCCACGCGACACGACATGCAAACCAAGATATGTGTGAATTCCAACCAAAACAACGGACATCACAAACGGCGCCGCCATAAATTGCAACACTTCAATCATTGCGCTGACTCCATCAGTTTTTGAATCAGAAAATCAAATAATTCAAAATATGAATCTACATGTTGCACGCCACCAACTAACGCGGGCAAAATTAGTAAATTTGTTTCTGTTCTCTCGGCGGCTTTTTTCGCCTGATTAACATCCACAAAAGTCGCAGCCAGAAAAACCCGAATTTCCTGCTCGTTCACTATTTCAACAAACGATTTTAGGTGTTTTGGCGATGGCGGAATTCCCGGGCGATTCTCCAAATATCCGACAATTTCCAAACCAAGCCAATCGGCAAGATATTCCCAGTTTTTGTGATAGGCAACGATTTGCAATCCTTTTAATTGTTCGGATTGCTTTTCCCACTCGACAATTTTGAGTTCCAAACTTCTACGAAATTCATCAAAATTCTTTTGATAAATTTCCGAATTTTCGGCATCAATTTGGCTCAAACGCGTTGCGATTGTTTGTGCGACAATCAGTGCATTTTGCGGATCGAGCAAATAATGCGGATTTCCAAGAGGATGCACATCGCCGCCCGAGCGATCCAATTCATTGTGCGGAACTTCGAGCAATGGAATGCCTTCCGAGCAATCCAAACTGCCAAATTTTCCGGGCTTGATTTTCGGATTTCTCGCCGAATTAATTAGCGGCGCAAGCCAACCAATTTCGAGTTCCAATCCGTTGAAAATCAGCAAATCAACATTTCGCATTTTTCGAGAATACGAAGGTTTCGCCTGCAAATAATGCGGATCTTGATAACCTTTACAAATCGAAGAAACGCTGACTTTTTCACCACCAACTGATTTTGCAATATCTGCTAAATCTGGCAAAGTGGCGACTATTTCTAATTTTCCAGCAAAAAGAAAACTTGCTAAAAATAGTGAAATAAATATTTTTTTCATTTTTCTAACCTTTCTTAATATTTATGTGCTGGATGCGAGCCGATGGTGAAATTCGTTTGCACGAAAAATTTCCATTGATCGTCATCTGTGTAAACGCTTTCCAAACGGACAAAACTAAATTCACTCGGCACAAATGCCAATTGCGTTTTGTATTCGTTCACGCCAGAATCAAAAACGGAACTCCAGCCGCCAGAGATCCAAAATCGACGGGCAAATTTGAATTGCAAAATGCTGTAAAATCCGTCTTTTTCTCCTTCGGCATCAGTCAGAAATTCATTCTGCCAAATGAGTGCTTTTCCATACGATTTCCGCACATCGCGCCATTTGAAAGTCAAATCTGCACCGAAAAATTGTGCCATTTCCTCGTGATGTTCTTCCTCAATTTCACCGTGTTCACCATGCGGACCTTGCAGATATGAACCGCCCAATTCGACGGTTGCACTTTCCGAAATATCGAACAAATTGGAAAATCGCGAACCGAATGCCAAATCACTACTGCCAGCGTCAAAAAGATGTTCATAATTTCCATCGGTCGCTGTGAAAATCACTTCAGAATACCACGGCAACGGAAGCGAATAACTCAATTCGCCTCCAACATCCGCCGCGGCATGCTCTCCGAAGATATTCATCACAGAAGATGGCGCATGCGTGAATGGATACATGTGTGTGTGCAACGGATTGTGTTTTCCGAACGGCAACAAAAATTTACCAAAACGAAATCCAAATCCTCGTGGCATGAAAAAGGTTTTTAAAAATCCTTCTTCAATATCCACGGTCATTCCGTGCGTTTCGTGTTCGTCTTCATCGTCATGAGAATGTGGCGGATGCAATGCCATTGTTATATCGGCTTGGAAATATGGATCCACAACCGACGAAAACTGGAATTCCATCTCTTGTAAAATAAATCCGTTGTAAGCTGGAAGTGCTGGTTCAAAATATCTGCCGATAAATAAACCATTAGCACTAATTGCGGGATTCATCGTTTTAGACGCTCCCGTTGCTGTTGCGCTTTGTCCAAAAATAGCCGAACAAAGCACAACAATAAAAAATAAATGTTTCATAAAAATCCCCTAAATATTGATTATTGATTATCTGTCATTGATTCTTGCAAAAAGCAAAATGATGTCTTTTTTGCAGCAATGACAGGAAAAGTGAAATTTAGGAAATTTTGGGAGGAGCACGCCCAAGTTTGGGCAAAAAGGAGAAATACTGTGGACTCTCGACAAAACAAATAATTGTTTCGAATTGAACCGCTTGAAAATCAAATTTTTGTGGCGAAATATCAATGGATTGATGTTGCGACCGAACTTGATGCCAAATGCAATCTATCTCGTGAGCATGATGCTTTGGATTTTCGCAACCAGTTTCACAAAATCCAACGCTTTGATTTTCGATGTGCTGATGAAAAACATCGTGCGTGCCATCGAGAAATAAAAACGCACCGATAAAAATCAGCAAAATAGTTGCTACTGATTTGCGGAAAAAATGATGCAATTGAATGTTTGTTTTAGCCGTCACAGTTTGCAATTTAGGAGCATTTTCAAATTTGTTTCTCGTCGTAGCTGATTTTTCCATCAAGCAATCGAATAATGCGATTTGCATGTTGAGCAACATGTTCTTCGTGAGTAACCAGCACAATCGTGTGTCCATTTTTTTGAAGCGAATCAAAAACATCCATCAGTTCCATTCCGGTTTTTGAATCAAGATTGCCAGTCGGCTCATCTGCTAACAGGATAGAAGGATTATTGACAAGCGCGCGGGCGACGGCAACACGCTGACATTGTCCACCAGAAAGTTCATTGGGTTTGTGGTGCATTCTATCAGACAATCCAACCAAATTTAACGCTTCTTTCGCGCGCTCAGTCCGTTCTTTTTTGGGCGAACCAGAATATATTAATGGCAGTTCAACATTTTGTAGTGCGTTGGAACGCGGCAGTAAATTGAATGCTTGAAAAACAAATCCGATTTTTTGATTGCGTATTTTGGATAATCTGTCATCATTCATTGATTGAACTTCAACGCCATCTAAAAAATATCTACCTTTAGTTGGTGTATCCAATGCGCCGATGATGTTCATCAGTGTAGATTTACCCGAGCCGGATTGGCCCATAATCGAAACATATTCGTTTTCCTCAATCAAGCAGGAAACACCGTTCAGAGCGTTGACCTGAGATTCCCCCAGGTCATACACCCTGTAAATATCTTCGAGTTGGATCAACTAATTGCCGAAATACACAGTCATCCGAACAATAGGATTGGTCAAATCGAAAGATTTTGCATTCGCCACTTTGCCAAAAGGTATCCGCCAGTTTTCTTCGGACACGGTTCCAATTAATCCACCGGCTTCAACGCCAATCGTCAAAACGCCCAGAAAATCCGGAATCCGAAAACCAACCCACGGATAGATAACCAACGTTTTTGCATGCATGTCAATCAATCGCGCTTTTGCAATATAACTTGTGGTATCTACAGCATTTTCTGCTTCATACTCATCCGTATATTCCTCCCACATAGCATCCCAAGTCAAATTTCCATCTTTTTGATAGAGTTGCAATCCGACATCACCGAAACCAACCATTCCGCCAATCGTAAATTCGACACCTTTGAAAGGGCGAAAAATTGATTCAAGAGTCGGCCCAGCAAATTTGATATTTAAATCAACTTGCCGAAAAAGATTATCTATCTCATCCGATTGTCCGCTTGCAAGGATATTTCCAAACATACCAATCGCGCCTACTCGCCAGCGATCGTTGACGGAAATCCAACCGCCGATACCATTTAAGTTCATCCATGAACCCAATGAATCAACATTTGCCATCGTCGGTATTTTCTCATTAAAAATGCCTGGATCTACTCGTAAACCCGCATAGTTATATCCCCACGCAAGTTTAGAAAAGTTAACCTCCAATTTTTGAGAATAAGTAGTGCTAACCAGAACCAATCCTAACAATGCGATTATTTTTATAGGCTTCATTTACATTTCTCCCCTTTTTTTATTCCATTTTCCACCACGTCCGTGGCGTTTACCGTTTCGTAAATCTTCTATCTTAATTAGTTTTCCTTCTTCCAACAGGCGGTTTACAGCGTTAAAAGGACCCACTATCAATTTCTCGTTTTCTTCCAATCCTGATACAATCTCAAATTTCGTATCGCTGGAAATGCCCAATTCTACTGATCGCCGTTCTGCTTTTCCATCTACAAAAACAAAAACAACCTCTTCCATTTCCCGCTCTTCTTTAGTAAAATTACCACGACGGAGATCATTATCTTCACCGGAAAATTCTTTCTGCTTCGAACGTGCAGTTACCGCTTGAATCGGCACAGCAATCGCTTTTTCTCGCACATCTGTCTGGATGTCAACAGTCGCCGACATGCCCGGACGAATGAGCGAATCCGTTTCCAGCAAAGTAACCGTTACCTGAAATGTCGTAACTTGCTCCTGCGTGCCCAAGCCCGAAACACTGGCACTGTGAGAAATTTCTGTGACTTTTCCTAAAAAAGTTCGATCTGGAAAAGCATCAATTTCAATCTTGACAGAATCAGATAGTGAGACATCCACTACATCTGTTTCGTCAACATCCACAAGGACTTCCATCATGCTGAGATTGGCTATCCGCAAAATCTCCATACTCTGGAACATCCCACCAACGACTATTTCGCCTTCTTCCTTGCTCAAATTCGTCACCATTCCATCAATAGGAGACACAATTCGAGTTTTAGAAAGTTCATCTTCTGCTTTTCGCACAGAAGATTCAGATTGCTTCACACTTGCCACCTGAAGTTCATATTGCGCCTGCACAGATTCCCACTCTGCATCGGAAACTAACTTTTCCTTGTGCAAGATTTGAGTGCGTTCAAAATCGGCTTTTGCCTTTTTCAATTGAAATTTTTTCGATTGTAGCGACGCGCGATATTGCTCCAATGCTTCTTTCAATTGCGTGGGATCTAACTGGAGTAGCAAATCACCAGTTTGAACAGCATCGCCCTCCTTGACAAATATTTTCTCGATTCTTGCGCTGACTTCAGCGCTGATTTTGATTTCGGTAATCGGCTGGATTTTTCCAGAAGCAGATACCGCGTGTTCAATCCTCTCGCGAACGACCGATTCGACACGCACATTCATAGATTTCGAGCGGTCTTTGACGATATTCATCCACACCACACCTGCAATAACCAAAATAACAACAATACTAATCAGGACTTTTTTCATTTCTTTCCTACCATTTATAACCAGCCAAAAGCTCCAGCGACGAGAATAGAATTTCACCATCGTAACGTTCCTGCACCAAAGCGATCTCAGCCCTTGTTAGCAACAACTGACTATTTTGCAAATCCAACAGAGTAATCACTCCAAGAGCGTACTGTTGCTGTGCTAATGCAAGTTGCTCACCCGCTAAATCTACATTTTCTGACAGAATTTTAATAACCTTTTGTGCATTTTTCCAACGAAGAGTAATTTTTCTCACTTCACCAAGTTTTTGCTGTTGTAAATCTAAATATCGCAATTGAGATTGTTTCGTATTTATTTTCGCTTGTGCGATATTTCTTTTCCTTTCAAATGCATCAAAAATAGAATACGAAACAGTAAAATATGCAGATGGATCCCAGTAATTTTCCAAATTTGAATAATAATGATCAAATTCTGCACCTGTGTGCTTATAACCAATTGCGAAGGAAATTTTCGGGAAATAATGTGCTTTCTGTGTTGTTTCATTGAGTTTGCCTTGCTTCACAGATATCGCCTCTCCAACCAAATTTAGATTGTTTGAAACCACTTCGCTTTCCCAAACAGATAAAC